>JBDLTY010000141.1:0-23020 GCA_039805585.1 Actinomycetota bacterium
AGACGCTGATGGCAATAACGATAAGAACCATGCCAAAGAGCATGCCGGCCTCAAGCAGATCTGCGATTAAGAAACTGATGAGACCTGCTGCAACAAGTAAGAGCAGCATTGGTTCTTTGATGACATCCCATATTTGTGCAAGCAGTGAAGGTTTTTTTGCTTCTGAAAGTTCATTGAAACCATGTTGTGCTCGCGAAGTTTCAACTTCACGATTCGTTAATCCTTGAAGTGTTAACATCCAGGTCCACTTGGTGAAGGAATTGGTCGATTCAGTTCTCGTGTTGCTTCTGCTTTATTTCTGACACTTTCAAAACCTTGACCTACTACAACATCAATCGACTTGTCGGTGCGATTATCTTGAATGAGCACCGCATTGACAATGTAGGCCTGTAAGAGTAGGGCTGCGCTTTTACTTTTCTTTCCATATCTGATTTCCGCCGCCGCTTCGATGTTGTCGGCCCCTAGATTCCCAACTTCAAGCACCACAAACCCAGCTTTATCAAGAACTTCACCTGTGATTCCGGCAACTCCAACTCGTTTTGAACCATTGAGAACTCGAACCTCAACTTCAGAAGGTTCTGGGACAAACTCAATTGGGAAGATAGCAAGTGTGATGCACGGTGTTGGATCAGCATTTTCAACTGGAACAAAGACAGGTCGATTCACGAGGTATCCTGCACCGTATCCCACAAGGAAAATAAAGAGTGCAGTCAGGCTGATTGAAATCAAGCGCTTGCGACGTTCCTGACGACGCGAAGCGAATCGAAAACTTGACATCTCCACCTCGCTGTTTCAAGTGGCGGAGGTTGCGGGATTTGAACCCGCGAGGGCGTTAACCCAACACGCTTTCCAAGCGTGCGCCATAGGCCACTAGGCGAAACCTCCGTTGCGAAGAATAGTGCCACGAGGTTGAGAGGAAATTTATAGGTTCATTTCTCACAATTGGCTTTCAGTTTTACACTATCCCTAACCCCTCGTACGGCGTTATCTCACCGAACTCCCCCAGGGCCGGAAGGCAGCAAGGGTAGGTGGGCTCTGACGGGTGTGCGAGGGGCCTAATGTCTCTTGGAGTTATTACCCTGCCCCTGTGACGCTGGCTTTGTATCGAACGTATCGACCTGGACGATTTGCTGACGTCATTGGTCAAGAACACGTGACTGTTCCATTGCAGCGAGCACTCAAGGCAGACAAAACTCACCATGCGTATCTCTTTTCAGGGCCGAGAGGATGCGGAAAAACCTCAAGTGCTCGAATCCTTGCTCGTTCGTTGAACTGTGAAAACGGGCCAACCGATGAACCCTGTGGCACGTGTACCTCCTGTATTGAACTTGCACCTAATGGACCTGGATCAATTGACGTGATTGAACTTGATGCTGCATCAAGTCGAGGCATTGATTCTGCACGTGAATTACGTGAACAAGCAATGTATGCACCTGCTGGTTCCCGGTTTCGCATTTACATTATTGACGAGGCTCATCAGCTAACAACAGAAGCGGCCAATGCACTACTGAAACTTGTTGAAGAACCACCAGCACATTTGAGATTTGTATTTGCTACTACTGAACCTGATAAGTTGCTTGCAACAATTCGTTCAAGAACTCATCATTACCCATTTCGATTAGTGCCAAGTTCAGTCCTGCAAGAGCACCTTGCGAAAATCTGTGAACAAGAAGGTGTGAAGGCCGATTCTTCAGCTCTTGCCCTTGCTGCTAAAGCCGGTAGTGGAAGTGTTCGAGATGCATTGAGTGTTCTCGGTCAACTTGTGGCAGGTGCAGGTAAAGAAGGTATCACGTATGAGCAGGCCGTCAACCAACTTGGATTTACAGCCGATGCATTACTTGATGATGTGATTAGCGCACTAATTGAGAATGATGGTGCATTGCTCTTTCGAACTGTTGACGCAGTAGTGGCATCAGGTCATGATCCTCGTCGCTTCACCACAGATTTACTTGAACGATTACGAGATCTGATTGTGATTGCTTCCCTTCCAGATGCATCAGGGTTAGTGTCTGTCCCGACAGATCGATACGACGTCCTGCTTACTCAAGCGAAAGCACTTGGAACTGCTGCGCTCAGTCGGGCCGCTGATTTAGTAAGTGATGGCCTGACAGCACTTCGAGGTGCAACCTCACCACGACTGTATCTTGAACTCCTTGCAGCGAGGCTTTTAGTCAATGCTCGCGAAATTGACTTTGGTAGTTTGCTTGCTCGACTCGACGCAGTTGAACGACGGCTCAGTAACGTGAATCAACAGGCAACCAGCACGGAATCAGCACCGCAAGTGCAAGCTCCACCAAAAGCCGCGCCTCCTAAACTTTCAACTGTTGCACCACTAAGTCAAAAGAAGACTGAAAAAGCAGAGGCGCAACCAGAAGAGACGCCAAGTGCTGAATCTGCAACCAAACCACAGGTTGCTCAAGGTCCAGTCCCCGACATTGCTGCAGTTCAATCACTCTGGCCAGTGATTCTTCAATCAATTCAAGCACTCACTGGCGGAAGTCGGCTTGCCTGGATGGCTGCCACAAATGGTTATCCAACCTCTGTAAATGAAACCACGCTGACTTTGACATATACAAATCCTGGTCCAATCACGATGGCGAGAAATAACAAGTTTGAACAAGTGTTTGCTCAAGCAGTCTCTGAAGTATTACAACGAGATCTCAAAGTTGTGCTTGAACATAATCCTGACTTCGTGATTCCAACATTCACCCAGTCCGCATCCTCAATGACACCAAAACCAGTTGGTGCAAGTATTGAAGTGTCATCCGATCCAAGTGGTCCGCAACCAAAACGAAAAAAGAAAGACGTGATGGAAGAGGCCCATGAAGTGTCCGATGACGATCCTATTGTCGATGGGGATCAAAGCATTGACCTTATGAAAGAAATGTTCGGCGCTGAAGTGATCGATGATTCGAAAGATTCGAAGTAGCGATGTATGAAGGCATAGTTCAAGATCTAATCGATGAGCTTGGTCGACTTCCTGGCATTGGCCCTAAATCTGCTCAACGAATCGCTTTTCATATTCTGACGATGGAAGAAACTGACATCAAACGCCTTGCTGAGATTTTGAGTGTTATCAAAGAGCGAGTGAGTTATTGCGAAATCTGTGGCACCGTATCTGAATCAGCCCAGTGTCGAATCTGCACAGATCCGCGTCGCGACGCGACAATGATTTGTGTTGTTGAGGAACCTAAAGATGTTGTTGCGGTGGAACGCAGCCGAGAATTCAATGGTCGCTATCACGTCTTAGGTGGCGCTTTGAATCCTGGGCGAGATATCGGTCCAAGTTCTCTTCGGATTTCTCAGTTGATGCAGCGATTACAGGACCCAACCATCACTGAGGTGATCATTGCCACCGATCCAGACTCTGAAGGTGAAGCAACTGCAACATATTTGGCGCGTCAATTAGCCCAAATGGGCATCACAGTGTCCAGAATTGCCACTGGTGTTCAGATGGGTGGGGACCTGGAATACGCCGATGAAGTAACACTTGGCCGAGCAATCGCTGGCAGGAGAACACTGAATTCCTAAATATCTCATATTTCAAGACGTTTGAGCGTCTCAGTATGTGAAATCTGGCTAGCAATCCCTGAAACCTCTAGGACAATTGCCTTATGGGTTTAGTGGTCCAGAAATACGGTGGCTCATCAGTCGCCGATGCCACAGCCATTAAGCGAGTAGCGGCTCGAATAGTTGAAACCAAAAAAGCAGGGCACAAAGTTGTAGTGGTGGTTTCCGCGATGGGCGACACCACTGACGAACTCATTGATCTTGCAAATCAAGTCACCCCAATGCCACCTCCACGAGAACTTGATATGTTGCTCACTGCCGGCGAAAGAATTTCAATGGCACTCCTTGCAATGGCAGTGGGTCAACTTGGTTTTGAGGCCCGTTCGTTCACAGGATCACAAGCAGGTGTGATTACAGATTCAGCTCACGGTAAAGCACGCATCATTGATGTCACACCAGGACGAATTCAAACTGCGCTAGATGAAGGTGCGATTGCAATTGTCGCTGGTTTTCAAGGTGTGTCACAAGATTCGAAAGATATTACGACACTTGGTCGTGGCGGTTCTGACACAACTGCAGTAGCGCTTGCTGCAGCACTTGATGCTGATGTGTGCGAGATTTACACGGATGTTGATGGCGTCTTTAGTGCGGATCCACGTGTGGTGCCAACCGCTCGTCATCTAGGAAGTGTTTCATACGATGAAATGCTAGAACTTGCAGCAGGTGGCGCCAAAGTATTACACCTTCGATGTGTTGAATATGCAAAACGATTTGATCTGCCAATTCATGTTCGTTCATCATTCTCAAATAATCCAGGAACGTGGATTGTTCGAGAACGAACCTTAGGAGAAGATATGGAACAGCCAATCATCGCGGGCATCGCTCACGACTTAGCGGATGCCAAGATCACTATTGTTGGTGTGCCAGATAGACCAGGTGTTGCGGCAGCGATTTTTCAGATCATTGCCGATGCTCAAATCAACATTGACATGATTGTTCAGAATGTTTCTTCAGCGACCACAGGACTTACCGATATCTCATTCACACTTCCGAAATCAGATGGACAAGTAGCAGTATCAACACTGCAGCGCATTCAGAAGGAAATTGGCTTTCAGAATCTGATATTTGATGATGGCATCGGCAAGATTTCACTTGTTGGTGCAGGTATGCGCTCTCATCCTGGTGTTTCAGCAACACTTTTCGCAGCCCTGGCGGAAGCCAATGTGAACATCGAGATGATCTCCACTTCAGAGATACGAATCAGCGTTGTGGTTCGCGATAGCGATGTTGAAAAAGCTGTTAAAGCAATTCATAGTGCTTTTGGACTCGATAATGACCAAGAAGCAATCGTGTATGGTGGAACGGGCCGTTAGCATGAGTAAACACATTGCAGTTGTTGGTGCTACTGGCCAGGTTGGCGCAGAAGTGTTGAAAATACTTACTGAACGAAACTTTCCAATTGCAAGTATCAGACTCTTCGCCTCCAAGCGCTCTGCTGGCTCCTCTATTCATTTTCAAGGTCGAGACATCACAGTAGAAGATGTGGATGGGGCAGATTACAGCGGTATTGAGATAGCAATCTTTTCAGCAGGTGCCAGCACTTCGAAAACGTATGCGCCACTTTTCGCAACGGCTGGCGCTATCGTTATCGATAACTCAAGTGCTTGGCGGTTAGATGCAGACGTGCCACTCATTGTCAGTGAAGTCAATCCACAAGCAGTAGCGGATGCGAAGAAAGGCATCATTGCAAATCCAAACTGCACTACAATGGCAGCAATGCCAGTTTTGAAAGTATTGCACGATCACGCAAGCTTACAAAGACTTCGAGTCTCGTCCTATCAAGCTGTGAGTGGATCTGGACTGCAGGGAGTTGAAGAACTTGAAGCAGGCATCAAAGCAACTGAAGGCAAAGATAGAAAATCTCTCGCGCACGATGGATCTGCGATTCAATTTCCTGAACCAAAGAAGTATGTCAAACCTATTGCGTTCAATGTTTTGCCGCTTGCGGGAAACCTTGTGGACGATGGAAGTTTAGAAACAGATGAAGAGCAGAAACTGAGAAATGAATCACGGAAAATCCTTGATATTCCCGATCTCAAAGTCTCAGGAACCTGCGTTCGAGTTCCTGTTTTCACTGGCCACTCGCTTGTAGTGCATGCTGAATTTCAAAAGTCGATATCCGTTGAAGAAGCGACTAACCTCTTGAAGTTAGCACCTGGAGTTCAACTCATGGATGTGCCAACGCCACTTGATGCTGCTGGGAAAGACGATACCTATGTTGGTCGGATTCGTCAGGATGAGACTACCGATGATAATCGTGGCCTTGTGTTCTTCATCAGCAGCGATAACCTCAGAAAAGGTGCTGCGCTCAACGCAGTCCAAATCGCTGAATTACTTCTCTGAATATGAATCGAGCACTTTTTTGATTACGTCGATTCCTTCATCAACGTGATCGAGAGTCATTGTCAATGATCGACCACTAGCAAAATCAAATCGTAAACCTGATTGCTTTCTCATAACAATGCCCACAGATTTTGGTTTCCACCGAAAACCCCATCCACCCCAATCGCGTGGTCGAACTTTCACAACTCTCACACTCGCCACATGACTCCAAGGAATGGTTCTTGAGAAAACACTTGAGAACTTCACTTCAAATTCTTCGGCATAAACAAGGAGTTCAACTTTAGAAAAAGCCATCGCAAGAATGCTTGAGAGAATCATGACACCAAGAAATATGTAAAGAGGCAGACCTTCAAGTTTTTCTTCTGGTGCCACAATTACATTCAATAAGAGAACCAGAATCGTGACGATTCCTATTGCAGCAAAAATACCCCACCGCAACAGCAAACTCTCTGAACTTGAGCGAAATAGAACTTCAGATTTCAAGCGCCAAGTGCTTTCTTCACTTCACTTGCAACAAATGAGCCATCCGCTCGACCCGTAACTTGTGGTTGAACAATCTTCATCACCGCACCCATACCTTTGATGTCGGTTGCTCCCGCCTCGGCAACAGCCGCTTTGATGATATCGATCACTTCGGCCTCTGAGAGAGGTGTTGGAAGATACTTTTCAAGCACCGCAAGTTCATTGATTTCAATTTCAGCAAGATCACTTCGTCCTGCTTCGTTATAGGCGGTAATTGATTCTTTTCGTTTCTTGGCCTCTTTGGTGAGCACCGCGAGTACTTCAGCATCTGAGAGTTCGCGCGCTTCTTTGCCCGACACTTCTTCGGTTGAGATTGCAGCAAGCGCCATTCTGAGGGTGCCGAGGGTCACCTTGTCACCAGCTTTTGTTGCGGCAGTGAGATCGGCTTTGAGGGTGGCTTTGAGATTCGTCATTGCCATATCCTGCCACGATAGGGCAGTGAACCTCATGCCAATCATTGCAACCTCACTCCTAGGAGGAGTTGGCATCGCCACGTACAGCATTGGCTATGAAGTTCGAGCATTTACCCTCAGACGTGTTCAAATACCGGTTCTTCCACCCGGCAGCACTCCAATCAAGGTGTTGCATTTCAGTGACTTTCATATGACGCCAGGTCAAAAAAAGAAACAAGAGTGGATACAGAGTCTCTTGACGTTGAAACCAGACCTGGTAATTGTGACCGGGGATTTTCTTGCTCATCCCGATGTTGTCCCACATGTATTGAAGAGTTTGGAGGCTTTTCGCGACGTACCTGGATTCTTCGTATTTGGTTCAAATGATTACTACGCGCCGAAGGCTCGTAATCCACTGATGTATTTGAAGAAAGATGATGGCTCGCGCCATGAAGGATTTGAATTACCCTGGCCAGATCTCAAAGCCGGATTAGAAGCGTGGGGATGGCTGGACCTCACTCACAACAAACTCACAACCAAAATTAATACTGTCGAATTCGAATTTCGTGGTGTTGATGATGCTCACCTTTTCCGTGATGACTATTCGAAAATACAAGGCAAGGTTCCAGAGGGAAGGATTGGCATTGGAGTGTCTCACGCTCCGTATCTTCGAGTCCTTGATGCAATGGAACGCGATGGTGTGTCAGTCACGTTTGCAGGGCATACGCATGGCGGTCAAGTGTGTGTTCCATTGAAGGGAGCGCTTGTTACGAATTGTGATCTAGATACAGCGCGCGCTAAAGGCATTCACAAGCACAAGAAGATGTGGTTACACATAAGTGCTGGACTTGGAACCAACCCATACACGCCATTTAGATTCGCATGTAAACCAGAAGCAACACTCGTTCGCTTGGTTGGCTCCTAATCCGAGTACTTCTTTACAGAAGCTCGAATTGTGGAATTACGTTTCACGCACTTACCCGCTTTTGGCTTTTGACCAACAACATACCAATTTGAATCTAACCATGGTAAGCGTCCTAGGCCAGTGGCATCTCTTGCAGGTAGAACGACCAATGTTTGAGCGCGCCAAACATCTTGCGCTTTTTGGTAATTCTTTCCAATCATGTTTTTGACAACAACGCACTTTTTTGCCATTGGAGTAGCATGAATTTCGGTTGTGAGATTCGTAGATGTAAATGTGGCGACCATTATGGCTATCAACATTATCTTGAATAAGTGTCTCATCTGATTCCTAACTCAGCTTAAAGAAATACAACTTTTTGTCCCAATACCCAATTTGAACGACTAGTAAAGTTGGTATTGATCCATTTTTCACGGAAACATACCAAGCACCAGTGGCTGTAGAGCCAGGCAAAACTGTTAGATCCTTGAGTCGATCGGGTGCAACCGGCTGAAAGATTCCTTCCCACTCAACAGTGCCGAGGCTGGAAACTCCGATATCTTCAAACGTAGGATCTAGAGCCTGATTACCGACATTCTGGGCTGTGAAAATAAACCGATACCAAGTTTCATCGTATGCAGGATCAGGAATCGGGTCGAAGTTTCCATTCGTTGTACAGCCGTCGTTGAACATATTGAAGTTACAAATCTCTTGATTAACTCCAGGTTGAATAGACGTAAGTGCATATTTAAAGTCACCTATTCTCAGGCTTGTTCCAAAGGGCACAGGTCGTTGCAAACTGCCAAGAGGCGCAGCTTTTATTTCTTTCCAAACTTTTTTCTTTCCGGTTTTTGTGCACTTGAACTTTTTCCCTTTTTGATTGACTACTTTTCCAACAGTTTTACAGGAAGCGCCATTCTTGATTTTTGCAGCCGAAGCAGGCTCAATGAGAGCAAATGACATACTTCCAAGTGTGAGGATAGACACCAATATTGCTGAAACTAATTTTTTCATATTTCCCCCGAGTATTGAGTTACGCGATAAATGTAACATCTTCCTCAGACATTACCAGAGACTTACGTGGAATTAAGGGCACGGAGGCAGTGGAGTCCCATCGGGTGCGACTGGATTGTTGATTGGATCAGTCGTACAGGTTTGTGATGGTGAAGGTGTTGGGTTGATGACTGTATTGCCAGTTACGTTAGGTGGGAGAATCAAGTCAAAACCACGCGCTGGGGTGTTCTTCAAGGCGTAAATCATTGCCTGTCGCCAAATTGGTCCAGGCAACGTTCCGCCATAAACATTCGCATAAAAGCGACCATTAATGGTGATGTTCTTCATCGGAAATCGTGTCCCACCTCTTGGGTCTCCAACCCAAACTGAACCTGCAAGATCAGGGGTGTAGCCGGCGAACCATACGGCAGCATTTTCGTTAGTGGTTCCTGTTTTACCTGCAGCATCGCGACCAATTCCCATCGCAGCGCCAGTTCTGCCAGAGATATTTCCGTAAATCACGCCTCGTAAAACTTCCGTGACACCATCTGCTACTTCACGACTAATCACTTGACGACAGATCGGCGCACCAATCGGCAACGTTCTGCCATCACGATCAACAACCGAAACGATGGCTCGTGGTTCGCAATATAAGCCATGAGCCGCGAATGTCGCATAAGCGTTGGCTACATAAAGTGGGGTGACTTCGTTCGCACCAAGTACGAAGGATGGCACTACCGCAAGTGGTGCTCCACTTCCGGTTTTCACGCCCATTTGGGTAGCAATTTCGACTGGACGACAAATTCCAGTTTTTTCTTCGAGTGCTACGTAATAGTTGTTGATTGATTTCGCAGTTCCAGTGAACATATTGAAGGAACCGCCACCTGCAAAGTTATTGACTGTGTAAGGGGGGAACTTGTCAGTTCCTTCACAGTTATAAAACTCAGTGAATGTTCTTTCGCGTGGGGCTGGAATTTGTTCAAAAGCAGAAAATCCTTGTTCAATTGCCGCAGCTAAAACGAATGCTTTGAAGGTTGACCCTGCCTGCATGCCAATTGTGCCGCCAACAGAGCGATCAACGGAGTAGTTATAGGTTGTTTTGCCTTTACCACTCACTCCCCATTCACGATTTTGTGCCATGGCAACAATGTCACCTGTTCCAGGTTTAATGAGAACAATTGCTGCAGCCTTCTTGCTGTCATCTTTTGGTGGAATTGCTCGATTCACTGATTTTTGTGCTCCTTCTTGAGCATTGACATCAAGTGAGGTGGTGATTGTTAGGCCACCTTTTCGAAGATATGCATCGCGTTCAGCCAAAGTGTTACCGAAGGCTGGATGTGATCGAACAAGGTTCATTACATAGTCACAGAAGAATGGGGCGATTGATGCTGTGCAGCCATTGGGATTCGCTGTGGGATTCAAAATATCTGTAAGTGGTGTTGAGCCAATTCGGCTCGCATCATCTTCACTAATCATTCCGAGGTCTGCCATACGATTTAAGACAACTTGTCGGCGATTCTTTGCACCTTCTGGATTACGAAGTGGATCGTAACTGTAGGGCTGCTGCACAAGTCCTGCTAGGAGGGATGCTTCTGCAAGATTCAGTTCATTTGCGCTCTTTGAAAAGTAGCGCCTGGCTGCAGCTTCAACTCCGTATGCTCCACTTCCAAAGTATGCGATGTTCAAATAGCCAGCCAAGATTTGTTTCTTTGTCATTGATCGTTCAATGGCAAGTGAATATCGAAGCTCTTGTAATTTCCTTCCGTAGGAACGTTCTGTTGCGGCAGCAATTTCCTCATCACTTTTGGCTGACGCCATCAACAAGTTCTTTACATACTGCTGTGTGATGGTGGAGCCACCTTGAACATCACCTGAGATTAAGTTGGAAAAGAATGCGCGCAAGGTTCCACGTAAGTCAAAGCCTTGATGCTCATAAAACCTAGAGTCTTCAATGGCAACAATTGCTTGTTGCATAGGTTCCGCAATCTCCGAAATATCCACTTCAATTCGATCTTGATAAAACATCGTTGCAATCAACGTGCCATCAGCGGCCAGAATTCGAGTTCGCTGTGGCAGGGGAGGTTTCGCTAATTGACTTGGGATTGTTTGATAGTTAGCAAGTGAACCATTGGTCACAATGCCAACGGCAGCCAACACTGGCAGTACTGCCCCCGTGGTCATAATGCCTGCAACGAGGCCAAAAACCGTGAGGCTTACGATGGCTCGAAGTTTCACAGTACAAGATTACGAGGAAATCGCCTCATCCCCAATTGGGCGATAGTTGGGCTGCCAGGAGCCTCAGGTCATCAACATCCTGGACCTGCGCTATCGACTCACTGATCAGGACAACATCTGCGGTGTGGTGCTTTGAAAACTCACGAATATTCTCTAGTTGGGCTCGGTACTTCGCATGCTCCTTTTGGTACGCCGCGAGGAGGGCTTTATCGGAAAGGACTTCGATTGGCATGTCAGCCCTTGAAATTCGATTCATGATGAAGTGACTCAGTCGAAGTCCATCAGCTCGAATTTGCTCCGCGAAAAATGCGGCTTCTTGAAGAGCATCAGATCGAGGTGTTGAGACTATGACAAAGGCTGTTTTGTTGTTTGCTATCGATTCATAGGTGCGATTTGATCGTTCTGCAAAGGTATCAAAGACATCGGCTGCGAGTACGACGAAATCCTTCAATTCGGAAAGTACTGTTGAGCTCAAGATTTTTGAGAGCAAGGCAACAATTGCGTTCACACCAACATTGAAGATGCGGGTTACTGGATTTTGCGGTGAGATTAAAGCTCTGAGTAACTTGCTTCCAAGAAAACGGTTCATTCGTTCAGGTGCATTCAAGAAATCTAGTGCTGAGCGACTTGGTGGCGTGTCAACAACAATCAAATCCCAGGTGTTGTGTTGATCTTCTCGTAACTGAGCGAGTTTTTCCATTGCCATATATTCCTGGGTTCCAGCCAGGCTTGTAGAAATATTTCGATAGAAGTTATTGGCAAGAACTTTTGTCCCATCTTCAACCCCTAGTGTTGCAATAATCAGGGAATCGAAAGTTGATTTTGCGTCAAGCATCAGTGCATCGAGTGTTCCTTTGGCTAAAGGTAGGTGGACTCTTCGTGGCGAGTTTCCAAGTTCATCCAATCCCATTGCATCGGCAAGACGTTCTGCTGGATCGATAGTGATGAGGCATACACGTCGTCCGAGCTCTGCTGCTCGAAGAGCCAAAGTAGCACTCAGTGTCGTTTTGCCGACGCCACCAGTCCCACAGACCACGATGACTTCAGTGTGAATGTCTTTCAAGAGATTTTCAATCATAATGACTTCCATCCCTTGATGATTTCTTTGCCGATGTGTTGAAGTGCAGACTCATCGATTCGAGGATATTCTTCAATTGCGACCAATGGTGTGATGCCGGTCAATTCTTCCTTCAGTCGCTGGGAACGAGTTGTCTTTTCTAGAAGTAGAGTCATTGTTTCAATCAAGGCGCGAGTTTGTTTTTCGTTAAGTTCTGGATAGTTTGGTTGACCTAAGCTCACGCTAGCTTCAATACTTTGATTCAATACTGACATCAACAGTGTGATTCCTTTTTCCCGAAGAAACTCAATCATTTCGACGAGTTCAATTTCAGCCAATTCGTCGGTTGTCGTTACGCCTATGACAGAGGTGGTATCTGCCTCGATTTCTTCTTTGACTAGAAGCGCTTGATCGAAGATTGGCCCAGACTTCGCCATGTCCATTAGTGCGTCAGCTGTGGTTATGAATTTCTCAAATCTTCCCGTTGGCACCGCATCCACCACAACTAAGTCATACTCATTGCTGCGAGCAGCGTTGGCTGCGTAGCCAACGATCAAGATGTCACTCAGCCCTGGTGCTGTCGTAGTCGCGAATTCCATCGCACCAAGTGATTTCAATAAGGAACCTGCAATACGCAAGTTATAAAACTTTTCTAGATAATCAAGAAATGAATCATTTGAATCAATACTAAGTACATCAAGTGGTAGATCTTTTACTTTGACGCTTTTGCCGACTTCAAATTCGACTCCTAAAGCGTCATGCAAACTACTTCGCCTTTGAACATCAAGCAGAAGTACTCGTCTGCCACTTTGAGCGTTGATGAGCGCTATTGCTGTAGCAATCGTGGATTTGCCAGTACCACCTTTACCTGTGACGAAGATGAGGCGTGGAATTGGCATAAGTGCAGGGTAGTAGCGTTAGGCGGGTAACGACACTTGGAGGACACCATGTTTGAAGCACGTATCGCTGAACTTGGCCTAAATATTCCTGTAGTACCTGCTCCACTTGCTGCCTATGTGCCAGCAGTTCGTTCAGGTGATTTTGTGTACACATCCGGGCAGTTACCGTTCTTGAATGGCGAATTAATTGCAGTAGGACAGGTACATGCTGAACTCGATATTGATTCAGCAGTTGCATGTGCTCGGCAATGTGCTTTGAATGCCCTTGCAGCACTCAAAACAGTGATTGGTTCTCTGGATGATGTTGAGCAAATTGTGAAAGTGACAGGATTTGTTGCAGCGCCATCAGACTTTTCTCAACATCCACTTGTTGTCAATGGTGCTAGCGAATTGTTAGGTGAAATATTCAAAGATGCTGGCAAACATGCGCGATCTGCTGTCGGGGTATCGTCACTTCCAATGAATGCTCCAGTTGAACTTGAGATGGTTGTTCGAATTCGCTCATAGCGAAAAAAGGCGAAAAGATCTAAATCACGGCAGAATGAGCCAAGGAGGTTGAAGCATGGACTATAGAGTCAATAGTGCACCTTTATTTGCTGCTCTCGATGCTGAAGCTGCCGACAGTTTGAAGGCCTCGATGAAGGAATATCGTGCTCGACGTGGCGACGTGATCTTTGTTGAAGGCGAACCTGGCGACACTCTTTTTGTGATTGCTGAAGGAAAAGTCACACTTGGTCATAGTGCGAAAGATGGCAGAGAATCTCTGCTAGCAGTTCTTGGTCCTGGTGAAATGTTTGGGGAACTCAGTGTTTTTGATCCAGGAAATCGAACAGCAACAGCCACAGCACTGACCGATGTGAGTGTGATGGGGCTAAGTCGAGAAGTTCTTCGCAATTGGCTGATTGCTCGCCCTGAAGTTTCATTGAAGTTATTTCAAGCCCTTGCCCAGCGTCTGCGTCGTACTGAAGGTGCGATGGCTGACCTTGTCTTTTCCGATGTTCCAGGCCGGATTGCCAAAGCAATTTTGGAACTCTCTGACAAGTTTGGTGTCACCAATGATGAAGGTCTTTTCGTTCCTCACGACCTGACCCAAGAGGAACTCGCCCAACTTGTGGGAGCATCTCGAGAGACAGTGAATAAAGCATTAGCGGAGTTTGCGAGCCGTGGCTGGCTCAAAGTTGAACAGCGTTCAGTAACTATTTTGGATTTAGAGCGATTGCGTCGCCGGGCAGCCTAAGTGAAAGTTGATACGTCAAATTCGAAAGCAATTTTGCGTATATTGAAAAAACACTACCCAGATGCTCGTTGTGAACTTGATTTCGATTCTCCGTTAGAACTTCTAGTCGCAACGATTCTTTCGGCGCAATGCACAGACAAACGAGTCAATCAAGTCACGAAGACACTATTCAAAAAGTATCGCACCGTCGATGCCTATGCGAATGCGAACGTAAAAGATATTGAAGCGATTATTCAGCCAACTGGGTTTTATAGAAATAAAGCGAAGTCAATACACGCTATGGCGAATACTGTGCGTGATAAATTTGATGGCAAAATCCCACAAACCTTAGATGAATTAGTGACGCTTCCTGGCGTTGGAAGAAAAACGGCTAATGTTGTGCTCGGTAATGCCTTCGATACTCCTGGATTGACTGTTGATACTCACTTTGGACGACTTGTTCGACGATTTGGCTGGACAAAGGAAACCGATCCGGTCAAAGTCGAGTTCGCTGTGATGGATATATTTCCAAAAAAAGACTGGACATATTTGTCTCACGTCTTAATTTGGCATGGGCGCAGGTACTGTCATGCACGAAAACCTGCTTGCGGCGTTTGCCCGATTGCCAAGTACTGTCCATCATTTGGCGAAGGACCAACTGACAAAGAGGTTGCCCAAAAACTTGTGAAAACGGAAGGACGTGCATGAAAATATTTATGCTAACACTGCTGCTTGTCCTCACGGCTTGCTCTTCACCTCAGGCAGTTCCATCCAAAAGTCCACATATTGATGACTGTAGTGTTTTTGAACTTAGCTCTGCCACGAAGTTTCCACCAATTGAAGTTGAGTGCTTACAAGGCGAAGACACCATCCAAATGAATGAAATAAAAGGCCCATTCATTATTGCCATCTGGGCTTCGTGGTGTATGCCGTGTCGAGATGAAATGCCGTTTCTGCAATCATTCAAAGATCAGTATGGAAGCAAAGTTCAAGTTATTGGCTACGACATTTTGGATGAAACTTCGCAAGCAATTGCCGCAAGTGTGAACTGGGGAGTGAATATTGCAAGTCTTGAAGATCCAGATGGGGTCTTTCGGCCAGACCTTGGTGTCACAGCACCGCCGACCACACTCTTTGTGAACGCTGAAGGCGTCATTGTTCATCGAAAGTTTGGAGCGGTGTCTTCAGTTGAAGAACTTGTTGAGCTTGCAGAAGTTCATCTGCAAGTGAATCTATGATTCTTTTTGACTAAGGTGTGAAAGCCACGTTTCAAGCGTTTGATTAAAGATGTCTGGGGATTCCTCGTGGGGGAAATGACCGCAATCACCGATCAACACATATTCGTATTCGCTGTTAATCAGTTCTCGTGATTTACTTGCAGTCTTTGGTGTGATACTGCCATCAAGAGTTCCGTGGATTTGAAGCACTGGCACTTCAATGTCGTTGGACATAATGTCCTGAAATGTTCTGCCATCTTTACGTGGAATAGAACGAAGTGCCCATCGATGGTATTCAAGAGCGCAGTGAATCGCGGCAGGCTCGAGCATCGCTGCTCTGAATACTGTTTTGGTTTCCTCATCTGGCCACGATCCAGCTGACCATTCGTGAAGAATTTCACCGATTTTTTGTGCATTGTTTTTCCGAAGTCGATACTCAGGATAGAACGGCAGTTGAAAGGCATAAATATAGGAAAGGGCTTTTCGTTGAACAGTATCACGAAGGATTGATCGTCGAAGTCGCTTTGGATGGGGCATAGAAACTGGAACGATTCCATGCACGTTTTCTGGGTACATCGTTGCAATCGTCCAGGCGAGTAATCCTCCCCATCCTTGACCGACTACAACAGCTTTCGTTTCACCAAGAGCCAAAATCACACCCCGCACATCCGCTGCAAGTGTCATTGGGTCGTACCCATGCGGAGTTTTATCGCTTCCACCATACCCACGAAGATCCATGGCAACAACTCGGTAACCCTTAGTTTGAAAGTATTCAAGTTGTTTTCGCCACGTCCACCAAAATGTTGGAAAACCGTGAAGAAACAAGAGGAGCGGACCTTGTCCTGCCTCAACAATATGAAAACGAGCAGTGTTTGCAGCAATCTCTCGATGCTCCCACGGTCCACTGGTTCGAATGACCGCTTCGGCTGATGGGAAGAGCATTACCGTTCTTTAGCCAGTGTCTCTGTTATCTGGTTGATCGAGGTTTCCGCATTTGTCATGGCAAGTGTGGGTGGCTGGATTTTCTTCGCATTTGACCGCGCGATCAGTAACAGAATCACGGCAACCACGAGGAAAATGCCGGCATCAATCACGAAGGCAAGCCAGGTAGGAATACCAAGTTCAGTGAGTAGGAAAGCGAAGGAAATCACGAGCAAGAGTCCTGAAATCATCAAGAGCAAGAGTGCTGCGATAAGGGTCACTGATGAACGAAGGATTCTTCGCCCTGATTCACGAAGCTCTGCAACAGTCAGATCAATATGGTGTCGAATCAAGATCTGAATATCGGCAACGGCGTCAGTGATAAGTTCACCAAGTCGCTTTTCAGTAGGCTCAGGATTATTAGACATAGGACCCTCCGTGGCTAAGGCTACAAGCCTTACTCTTCTGATGGGTGTGTGGCAAGTCCATCAGCAATCAGTTGCATCACACTCGCGTCGGCAAGGGTGGTTACATCGCCAAGTGGTCGCTCTTCGGCTACATCACGAAGGAGGCGACGCATAATCTTTCCCGAACGGGTTTTAGGAAGCTCTTTCACTAAAAGAATTTGCTTTGGTTTAGCAATCGGACCAATCTCATGTGAGACATGTTCACGGAGCATCGCTGCTGTGTCATCGCCCTCGGGGCTACCCGAACGAAGAATCACAAATGCAACTATTCGCTGACCTGTGGTGTCATCATTTGCGCCTACAACAGCAGCCTCCGCCACATATGGGTGTGAGACGAGAGCGGATTCCACTTCAGTCGTTGATATTCGATGTCCAGACACATTCATCACATCATCAACTCGGCCCAGTAACCAGATTGCACCATCTGTATCCCACTTCGCGCCATCGCCTGCGAAGTAGTTTCCTTCAAAACGTGACCAATAGGTATCACGATATCGTTGCTCGTCTCCCCAGATTCCTCGCAACATACTCGGCCACGGCTCGCGCAGAACAAGATATCCGCCACTTCCAAGCGGTACAGATTGTCCTTTGTCATCAACAATATCTGCACTAATTCCAGGAAGTGGTTTCATCGCTGAACCCGGCTTTGTGTGAGTGACTCCAGGAAGTGGTGAAATCATGATTGCACCAGTTTCGGTTTGCCACCAAGTATCAACGATTGGAGTTTTCCCAGAACCAATTGTGTCCCGATACCACATCCAGGCTTCTGGATTTATTGGCTCACCAACAGAGCCAAGTAGGCGAAGTGATGAAAGGTCGTGGGACTGTGGGTATTGATCGCCCCATTTCATAAATGTTCGAATTGCCGTGGGTGCTGTGTAAAAAATAGTGACTTTGTACTTAGCAATGATTTCCCACCATCGACCAAGATGTGGGGTGTCTGGTGTTCCTTCGTAGATGACTTGGGTTGCAGCATTCGACATCGGCCCATACACAATATATGAATGTCCTGTTACCCATCCAATATCTGCTGTGCACCAGTAAATATCGGTTTCTGGTTTGTGGTCAAAGACATTGTGATGTGTAAAGGATGCTTGGGTGAGATATCCGCCAGTGGTGTGAAGAATTCCTTTTGGTTTTCCGGTTGTTCCAGATGTATACAAAATGAAAAGAGGATGTTCTGCATCGAAGTACTCAGGTACATGGTGTGTCGATTGTTTTTCAACAAGGTCATGCCACCACACATCTCGTTCCTCATTGAAATCAACAGCCATGCCAGCGCGTTTGACAACAAGGACATGTTTCACGCTTGGAGTGTGAATCACAGCTTCATCCACAGCAGGTTTGAGTGGACTCACTGCACCTTTACGATGTTGACCATCAGCCGTAATAACAAGCACAGCACCTGCATCATCAATTCGTGACCGCAATGCTTCTGCTGAAAATCCACCGAAGACCACAGAGTGAACAGCACCAAGACGAGCACATGCCAGCATCGCGATGATTGCTTCAGGAATCATGGGCATATAAATCGCAACTCGATCACCTTGTTTGATGCCAAGTGCGATGAGTGCATTTGCTACTTTAGAAACTTCATCTTGCATTTCTCGATAGGTGAGAGTTTTACTATCACCTTGTTCTCCTTCAAAGAAGAATGCAACTTTGTCCCCAAGTCCTGCCTGTACATGTCGATCAACGCAGTTGACAGCAACATTGAGTTTGCCGCCGACAAACCACTTCGCGAATGGAGGATTCGACCAATCAAGCACTTCTTGCCAAGGAGTGTGCCATGAAAGTCGATGGGCTTGTCTTTCCCAAAACTGAACAGAGTCACCTGCTTCGTCGTAGAGTGAACTTTGTGCATTGGCGAATTGAGTAAATGATGGCTCTGGCGCGAAAGTTCGATTTTCGCTCAGCAGATTAGCAAGGGTCTTCGGTTCATCCATAGCGTTTAGCCTAGGATGTTTCTCAGCTCTCGGGCTAGAGCTCGAGACACTGGGATTTCCCGGTCGTGCACTAAAGCGACTGTATTGCCGCAGTCAGTCTGAATACTTTGGATTCGAGCCAGGGGAACAAGCCATTTTCTGTGGATTCTGAAAAAGCCCTCTTTTGCAAGTTCCTGAGCCAATTGCGACAAGGATTGTCGACTCGTGAAGACTCCACGCAGTGTTGAGATATGTGTGTAGTCACCATTTGCCTCGATATGAAGAATTTCTCTGATATCTATGTAGTGAACTGAGCCGCGTCGCTCTACTTTGAGTCGAGTGGTGTCATCTTTTGAAATCGTAGCATTCAGCAATCGATTCAGCGCTCTATCAAGATTCGCTCGATTGACTGGCTTTAAGATGAAATCCGTTGCCCCAACTTCATAGGCACTAAATGCGTGGTCGGGAAATCGTGACAAGGCAACAAAGTTCGTGTGGGCAGATATCTGATCCAACATTTCTTTGACCTTCGTAGGATCATGATGAATCAAGCAAACAAATACTGCATCGTATCTATCTGCTTGAAGTGTTTTATGTAAATCTTCGTATTCACGGGTTCGGGTCACCATCGAGACCCTGTTGTCTTGCTCTAAAAGATAGGAAATCTCTGCAAGTGCTGGTGCGTCAGAATCAAGCGTGATACAGCGAAGGCTCATACAGAATCTCGCTTCTGCTTTTTACGCCGGCTGAGCATCCATGCAAAAAAAGTAAATACTGCTGCGGCTGTGATAAAGGCTTTCTTTCGTTGTTCTGGATAATCAAGTAATGGTTTTTTTAATGCCACAGGTTTTTCGCAACGAATCACTGGCCAACTTCGCTCGGCTGCTACTTCGTTGAGTGCGGCATCAGGATTCACAACAATCGGATGTCCTACAACCTCAAGCATTGGTAAGTCAGTTATTGAATCCGAATACGCGAAACTTTTTGCTAGATCAATATTGTGCTCTTTGGCATACTTTTGAATCGCAATGGCTTTGTTTTCGCCATATGCATAGAAAGTGATTGCTCCCGTGTATTTACCATGAAAGATTTCAAGTTCGGTTGCGATGAAATCATCTGCTTCAATCATTGCACTGACTGGTTTCACAATTTCATTTCCTGATGCAGAAACTATGACAACTTTGTCACCATTGGCTTTATGCTGCTTGATGAGGTCAACGACTTCGGCGTGAACTAATGGCGTGATAGATCCATCAAGCGAGTCTTTGATCAGAACCTCAAGTTCCTTCACGTCCCAACCAGTCACTAATGCCGATAGGTGCTCTCGCATTCGTTCGGTTTGCTCGTGCGATGCACCAGCGATGGTGAAGATGAATTGGCGATAGGCATTTCGAACCACATCTGCGCGCTTAATGAGCCCCTGTTCGTAGAGTGGCTTTGAAAATGCCAGGGATGAGGATGTAGCAAGAATTGTCTTATCAAGATCAAAAAAAGCCGCTCGTTGCACGGGCAAAGCGTAGAAGTCAAAAGGGCATTGCGCTCGTTTTTCGGTACTAGCCACATTGTTCTAATTGTCCACATCAGACAAGAACTTCGAACTTTGAGTAAATCTTCAAGACAATTACCGGGATGTTGATTCAAGTGAATGCGCGGCGCGGTGGTATTGGCACGTCAACACTTGCCTTTTGCCTTGCCTGGTCGCATCCAAATCCGTGCATCCTGCTTGATGCCTCATCCCACAGTGGCGGCATCCAGTGGGTCAGTGGCGCTGGAGAGATCAATACCTCTTGGCCCATCTTCTTTGCCGACCAATGGAATGACAATCTGATGAGTCAGTTTGAGCGCCTGATGTATCGAACGCAGCATCTAGGTTTCTTCTCGGGTGGTGCGCTACCTCCAAGCAGAATCCTGAATCAGTGGATAACTCAGCTTGCGGATCAATTGATTATTGTGGATGGAAAAGTTCCCGGATTAGAGAAAGACGCTATCGAAATTCAACATGCAACGAATTCGTTGCAAGAGTGGCGAGATGTTGAAACAGCATCTAGTGACATCACCGTCATTCAATTGCGCGTCAATGGACTTCCCAAGAAATATTTCACAGACGAACTAGGACTTGAAAATGTGTATTTCTACCCACATCAGAAAGCGGTGCGTAATTCACTTGAACTTGGGTTAGGAATTCACACCTCAAGTAAAGTTTTCAAGACAGCACAATCAGTTTTGCGCCATGTCCTTCGTTGATAAGTATGTAAGCATGATTTCAGATGTCATCGTGAACGCAGGCACCCCTGTTTCACAAGTGGCTATTGACGAGGTGATTGAAAAACTTCGGTTGAGTCCATCGCCTTCTGAATACAATGAAATTAGTTTGCGGGTCAAGGCAGACTTGAGTGGGTATGGCCCACTTGAACCTTATATTGACTCAACTACAACCGATATTTTTGTTAACTCACCGACTGATATCTGGATTATGGATTTAGAAGGGATGAGGAAACTACCAATCACCTTACACACTGAACAAGCAGTGCGCAGACTTGCAAGCAGGCTGGCTCTCGCTGGTCGACAGCGACTTGACGAAGCACTTCCATATGTCGATGCATTACTTCCAGATGGGGCCAGGCTTCATGCAATCATCCCACCACTTGCGTTACATCACACATCGATTTCGTTGAGATTTCCTTCAGAAAAAATTATTGAAGTTAGCAGGTGGGTGGATGATTCAGGATTATCGGGCGCAGCGCGCACCTTGCTCGATCAAGTATGCGCGGCACAGATGAGTGCAATAATTTGTGGCACGACTGGGGCGGGGAAAACCGCACTCTTGCGCTCTATTTTAGGTAGGCGACCCGTAACACATCGTTCAATAGTGATTGAAGATGTTGCGGAACTCAACATCACGCGAAACAACACAGTTCAGCTTCAAGCGCGTACAGCCAATAGCGAGGGGATTGGTTATGTCTCGATGCAAACTCTCGTGCGTCAGTCACTACGGATGAAACCCGACTCAATTGTGGTGGGAGAGATCCGTGGAAATGAGGTAATCGACTTTCTCTTGGCAATCAGCAGTGGACATGTTGGCTCAATTTCAACGATTCATGCCCATGATTTCAAGTCACTTGAAAACCGAATTGGATTACTATCCCAAGTAGCTGGATTCGATAGAGAGTTTGCACGCTTGTTATTTCGGCAGTCGATAGATGTCGTTCTTCAAGTTGAACATCGACAGGGAAAAAGAGCGATTACCAGAGTGGAACGTATCAGTGAGTGACGTCGAACTTGTTGTCGTTTTTGTACTTGCTCTAAGTTTGATTGTGATTGGTTGGAATCCAACTGTCTATACATCTCAAAGCCGAGAAACCAGGTCTATTCAATCGACCCCTGAGTTGGTTCAATTGATTGCATTGGTGGACGTTTCAGCAAATTTCAACGAAGCTTATGCAAAGTGGAAATCTTCTGATCGAGTGCTTGATGACGAGATTGCTAGGCGACTTGAGCAAGTGCGGCGACTTAGTCTTACGTACGGTGTGAGCGCTGGCACTCTTGTTACACAACTCGAACAAGTTCATAAATTGCAGCAATCTCTTCGAACCCAATGGGATGAACTCTCCTCAGGGGCAAAGGCCACTTCAAAGTTGCTGACATTCTTACCAATCGCAACCCATGTCATTTCCTACTCAATTGGAATTGAAGCAACTGCTTGGATGTTCAGTAATCCATTTGGTTTTGGGCTGATAGCACTTGCACTGATATTGACGCTGATTAGTCAGAAAATTCAGAAACTCAATCCTTTTTCAGCCATCAAAGTGACAACTCTTTCGAGCCGTACTGCTTCGACCCTGACACTGATTGGTGTTGTGATTTGGCAACCAAGCGTTCAAGGTTTAGTGCTTGCCGTAGTTCTTTCGCTTCTTGTCAAGGATGCCTGGCATCGTTTAGTCAACGAGAGTGCGAACAATCGACTTCGATCGCAAAAGTTCAAACTAACGTGGGAGCTCACTGTATTAGCCACGGCACTACAAGCAGGACTAAGTTGGAATGAAGCACTAAAGCTTGTGGTGAATGAAGTCGATGATGATGCCAAGCGGGAACTTGAGGAGGTACTTCATCGCATAGAGCAGGGCGCAAGTGCAAAAGAGGCGTTTTCACGAAGCGTTCTTTGGAGCGATATCGCAACGAGCCTTACTTATGCTCAAGCAGATGGCTCGAAAGTGGTACCAGTTTTGAATTCCCTCAAGGAAACCACCATCCGTATGGAAAGAAACTTTCAGGAAATTCGCTTGCGCAAGCGAGCGCAACTCTTAACTGTGGCGGTTACTGCACTTCAGTTACCTGCATTCTTTGCGGTTGGATTGGTACCCA
>JBDLTY010000142.1:0-3368 GCA_039805585.1 Actinomycetota bacterium
TGATTGATAAATGAGAACCAATTCTTCATACTCTAACTCTGGCTCTTCATGATGTTGCTTGGTTTCTGCCTTGCGATCAACTTCCTCAATATCGGATTGTGAACTAACCGAGATGTATTCACCTGCAGCCATTGACATAGCGCCAGCAACAATGCCAGCAATTCCAGCCGCTAAGACCGCCGAAACTGATGCCGAGGCTGCCGCCACACCAACCATAAGAGCAGAAGTGGAAACTAGTCCATCATTTGCGCCCAGCACTGCAGCGCGTAACCAGCCAGTTCGGTGGGCTTTATGAACAGCATTTCGTCCAGCGAATAAATCCATTGCCGGAGTATGGCAGGGTGAAATATCCGAAAGTACGTAAGTTTTACCTTACCTCAAAGGGATGTCCCACTACTTGGTTTGCGGAAAGCCTAAATTCAAGCCACCGTGACTTGGATCTAACCACCTAGCAGTTACTGCTTTTTCACGAGTAAAGAATCGAACACCTTCAAGTCCATGTGCTTTGATATCGCCAAACATTGACGACTTCCAGCCACCAAATGAGTAATAGGCAACTGGCACTGGGATAGGAACATTGATACCAATCATTCCCACATGAACTTCGCGTTGAAAACGTCGAGCCGCTCCACCGTCATTGGTGAAGATCGCTGTGCCATTGCCATATTTGCCAGCATTAATCAGTGCCACACCTTCTTCATATGACTTCACTCGAATAATAGAAAGTACTGGTCCGAATATCTCATCCGTATACACCTTTGATGAGGTTGTGACGTTGTCAATCAGTGTTGGTCCAAGCCAAAATCCATTGGCATCTCCATCGATCTCAGTATCTCGTCCGTCAACCACAACAGTTGCGCCATCGGCTTTTGCAATATCGATGTAGCTTGCAACTTTGTCGCGGTGAACTTTTGTCACGAGTGGACCCATGTCGCATGCACGCCTACCATCACCAGTTTTCAGTGTGAGCATTCGAGATTTGATCTTCTCAATTAATTCATCGGCTACTGGTTCAACTGCGACCACAACTGAAATTGCCATGCAGCGTTCACCCGCTGATCCAAATCCTGCATTCACAGCTGAGTCTGCTACTAGATCAAGATCAGCATCGGGAAGAACGAGCATATGATTCTTTGCACCACCAAGTGCTTGGACCCGTTTTCCATGTTTCGCTGATGTTTCATAGACATACTGAGCAATAGGGGTGGAGCCGACAAATGAAATTGCTTGAACATCAGGATGAGTCAATAAACCATCAACAGCAACTTTGTCACCATGAAGTACATTAAATACACCATCTGGAAGTCCTGCTTCCTTCAGCGCCTTCGCAATCCACATAGCACTTGATGGATCTTTTTCACTTGGCTTGAGCACAACAGTGTTACCGGCGGCAATCGCGATTGGAAAAAACCACATCGGAACCATTGCCGGAAAATTAAACGGACTGATGATGCCGATGACGCCTAAGGGTTCTCTGGTGGAATACACATCAATTGATGTACTTACGTTTTGTGAGAAATCACCTTTAAGGAGATGCGGCATTCCACACGCGAATTCAACTATTTCAAGTCCACGTGTCACTTCACCAAGTGCATCGGAGAGCACTTTGCCGTGCTCATCAGTGATGAGGGCAGCTAATTCTTCTTTGCGTGCGTTGAGTAGTTCACGAAATGCGAAAATAACTTGCTGACGTTTTGCAAGGGAAGTCTCTGCCCAATCGGGAAATGCCTTCTTCGCACTTGCAATGACCGTCGCAATATCTTCAGCGTTAGCGCTAACAACATTTTTTGTTTGAATGCCACGAGCTGGATCAAAGACAGGCAGCAGCACAGAAGAGGATGAGGCCTGTTCAGCGCCGTCATACCAGTGGCTAATGAGTGGAGGTGTGCTCACACCTCCACTCTAGCCAAGCCCTATTCGACTGTGAAGGTCTTCGTGTCTATTGCGCGGACCTTGCCATTCTTCATCGAATATTCGATAACTCGCATCTCATATTCCCCTGGCGTTGCAATCGTGACCTCAAATTCGAACGGTGATCGAGTTGGGCACCCTGCAAGAGCCATTGTGAAGCCCTTTTCGACTAAAGCTCCGTCACTTGAATAAAGACGCCATGCGACATTTGCTTCGAATGTGCAGGCTTCACCGGTGAAGGTCACTGGACTTTGAACCGTTGCACCTTCAGTTGGGAAATCCAATTGCACGCTGTTCAATGATTCAAATGCCTCAGGTAGTGCAAGTGGCTCTGTGAGATCGACGTGTCCAGCAAAACTCTCAACTGGCTCACCATTCACAAGAAATTCAAACTTCTGCTCATCGTAAGCTTCAGAATTAGCAGCGAATGTCCACATCAATTGCTCAATCGCTCGCATTTCTGCTTCTGAACCAACATTGAGGTTTGGAGTTGCAATATCAAGTGTGATGACCTGATTGGTAATTGCATATGACAGCAAATCACTTTCGCCCCAAAGATTGGTGTAGTCAGGATCCGTTGGTTCAAGTCGACCTTGAAGCAGCGCATCCACTGCTGCTAAACCCTCATCTTCAGCGAGGGCATCGCCGTAGGTGTCGTCAGGAACAATCGTGTGAGTTTCTGTGAATAAACGAAAACCTGTTGGTGTATCAGCAACAAAGTACCCAATTACCTCGAGTTGAAGTGGTGCACTAGTTGATGGACTTGGCGAACTTGTTGGCTCTGCGCTTGGCGCACAAGCGGCTAACAACAAGGCCATTATTGCGATGATTCTTTTCATGATTTTCCTACTCTCTTGCACTCTCGTGCTATTGCTAGTTCCTCATTAGTGGCAACAACAAGTAACGGGATGTTTGAGCCGACCCCCAAATGTTGAAGTCTTGTTGTAATCTGCAATCGAAGATTTTCATCATTCTCCCCAATTCCCCCTGTAAAAACTATTGCGTTGATGTTTGGCACCTTTGCAAGGTACGCACCAATGTAATGGATTACCCGGTCGATGTACATATCTCGAGCAAGTTTGTCGCGGACATTTGTGGTCACATTCTCTGCAATTTCTCTCATATCGCTCGTTCCAGCAATACCAAGAAGTCCTGACTCCAAGTTGAGTAAATCTTCTATCGAGTCTCTGTCATATCCGTGCTTTAAAAGGAGTAGCACGACACCAGGATCAATATCACCTGATCTCGTTGCCATCATCAGACCAGCAAGTGGTGTGAATCCCATACTCGTATCAACGCTTTTTCCATTTTGAATTGCAGTAATAGATGAGCCTGCACCTAGATGACAGGTAATTGCATTGAATTGATTAAATGCGATGCCAAGTTCTTCTGCTGCTACTTCGGCAACATACTTATGGCTGGTCCCATGGAAGCCGAACTTTCGAATTCCAAACTCC
>JBDLTY010000143.1:0-4476 GCA_039805585.1 Actinomycetota bacterium
AGCCAGCAATAATCGCTATTCGATACCAGGCATCAAGTCCAGAGTATGTACCACCAAGAGGACTTTGCATGGCAGCGTTACCAAACGCAGCAACTCCTATGAGATACGATGCAAGTACAAGCGTCAGAAGTGCAAGTAATGACAGTGTGAGGCTGACAAGGAGTTTGATCATCAAAAGTCTCCGCCTTGGAACTGGCGAGGCTAGTAAATAACGCAGAGTTGACCACGATGCTTCACTTGCCACACTATCGCCACTAAAGAGTGCAAAGACAGTCGTGAGTAAGAACCCTGAACCAAAGAGCAACATGACTATCGTGAAATTGAAACCACCATTGGTTGCAAGTCCAATCAGATTTGCACTTCCACTTCCGAAGTTTCCTCCAGTATCCGCACCACTTGATGATGAAGGCCCAAACTTCACAGCAGCCACCACAATCAAAGGCAGAGCAATCATCAAGACAAAAGAGACAAGAGTTCTTCGGCGTTTGATTTGACGCACCAGTTCCACTCGATATGGAAGTGTGCGGCGAGGCAAGTAGGTCGTGCTCATCACTGTTTTCCAATCGTCAAGTCTTCGCCCACAACGTCAAGGAAGAAGTCTTCTAACCTCATGTTGCTTCGCCCTTGGAGTAATTCATCAACTCTGCCCATGCTGACTAGTTGTCCACGATGCATCACAATTACGTGAGAGCAGGTCTGCTCAACCTCGCTCAGCATGTGAGAAGAGACAATTACAGTTCTTCCTGTATGGGCATATTTACTCATCACTTCACGCATCTCACGAATCTGTGGCGGATCAAGACCATTCGTTGGCTCGTCCAGCACAAGGAGTTTCGGCATACCGAGCATTGCTTGAGCTATACCCAAACGCTGTCGCATGCCTTGTGAATAGGTGCGAACTTTTCGGTCTACCGCTGTGCCAAGATCTGCAATCTCAAGAACCTGTTCTATTCCTGGATCTCCAGTTCGTCCACTGGCTTTCCAGAAGAGTTCAAGATTTTCTCTTCCCGATAGATGAGGCAAGAAGCCAGCACCTTCAATAAGTGCCCCTATGTTGGAAAGTGCCGGAGAACCGCTATGGATTCGATGCCCAAACACAAATACCTCACCAGATGTAGGCTGAATTAATCCCATCACCATTCGCATGGTGGTAGTTTTTCCAGCACCATTTGGTCCAAGTAATCCAATGACAAAACCTGCAGGAACATCCCATGTCACATTATTGACAGCTTTCAGGCCACCTTTGAATTCTTTGCTGAGGTTCTGAATTCGAAGTGGCACGTCTTTCAAATCTTCACGGAACACATCTTGTGATTTCTTTGGCTTCTTCAAGAACACGAAGCCTGCAATCAAGAAGATTATGAGGAATGCCCCAAGCAACCACACACCAGCAGGAATTTGGGTTGTGATGAGAGTGAAATTTGTAACAGGAATCAAGAGGTCGCTGTCCACAACAGATATCTGGTACACAGCACTCTCATTCGGTAGCGCGTAGGCAATGTCAGTTGTGGTGATTACAAGTCGTAATTTGTCGCCAGCATTAAGCTCTGTCACAATCGCTGGCAATGTGACTTCAACTTGCTGTGGTGTAGTTGAAAGATTTTCAATGCGAACTGCTGATACGAGACCATTTGGAAACACGCTTCTGACACCATCTCGGACAATTCTGAGGCTAGCAAAGAGCACAGCACTTTCAAGAGGGCGATCTGAAGCAATTTCAATGCTCACTTTGCTTGAACCAATCAAGTTCATCTTCTTGCCCACGACATCAGTTTCAAAGAATGCACCTTGATTCGGGTAGGTCTGTCCAAGTAAGGAAGCAGCACTTCCAAGGCCAGGGACAACTGAAATATTCGCAGGCTCACCACCGACAGGTGCAACAATTGATTGCGATTTACCCTGTAATTTGAAAGACTCAAATTCAGTGAAATTCTGAATCTCATCACTCTGCAAAACATCAATGGTGATGTTGGAACTTCCACCCACAATGGCACCTTGGACACGACTTACCTCCATGCCAAGTGTTGCTGTTGTAGATTCCTTGAGGTATGTATCAAACCAATTCAACGAAATTTCATTCAATCGATCGGTTTCATCTCTGCCACCATCGTGGCCACCTGAATGCCAAATGAGTTTGAGTGGTGTATCTGGATGAGCCGATTTGATTTGGCTTGCGGTGTCGTAGGTTTGCTGAAAGTCAAAGAGGGAATCCGCCTGTCCAACCATTAACAATGTGGGGGCTGTGATTTTTGAGGTGATTGAAACGGGCGAAGAGTTTCGCATGAGCAGTCGTGCAAGTTCGCTAAGTTTTTCATTGCTCATAGCTTCTTGATAGGCAAGACACCATTCGAGACTAAAGCGACCACACGGTGTGACATTGTTTGGTGAAGTAGCCATACCAACACTGAAAAAGTAACCAGTCCACAGTTTCTTGAAGACACCTTGTGCCGACGAATTGGAGTATTGAGAGAAAAGAGAAGTTTCTAAGTTGTTCCATGTGATATCCGAGGCAAGAGCATCAATGCGCTTGTCATAACCTGCAAGCAGTAATGAAAGTGCTCCACCATAACTACCACCTGCAACTCCAACGCGCGGATCGCCATCAGCATCCTGCTTCACTTCAGTACGGGTAGCCAAGTAATCGACAAGTGCAATAGCGTCAGCAATTTCGTACTGAGGTGAATTCATTGAAATCGGTGCAAGTGTTCTGCCAAAACCACGAGCCGAATAGGTCAGTACGACATAACCTGCATCTTGTAATTGAAGGGCGCGGTCACTCAGACTTTCCTTAGAGCCACCAAAACCATGGGCCAGGATGATGGCCGGTGCGGGAGTGAGTTCCGGAATGTAGATTCGTGCATCGACCGCCACAGGACGCTCATTGGTAGCAGACAATGGCCCGCCTTGGATCTCAAGATCTTCAATGCTGGCAGTTGTTGCTCGCGATGGGCTAGCAAACGCAGCCACGCTTATTCCCCAAATGAGGGCAATTGCCAGAATCCTACGAATCACATCTCTACTCTAGGCGTAATCAAATGCCCTCGCAGAAGCGCCGTGGACAGGTAAGTACCATCTGCCTTTGCGCCGCCTTAGCTCAGTCGGTAGAGCGTCTCACTCGTAATGAGAAGGTCTGGGGTTCGATTCCCCAAGGCGGCTCTGCGTAAGTCGATCAAATGACATCAAGTTTTGTGTCTTTTCCCGCACATCATGGAACAATAATGGAACAAAAGTTTAAGAAAGTTGTTCTACTTGTAATTTGTCTTCCCAATCATCTACAAGTTTGATTAGCTCATATAGGCTTGAAACTGTTAAATCAGTTGACAACCAACTTTCGGTGTACCCGTCAAACTTTTCATCAAATGCTGCGCGCCCTCGGCTTATCGCATTTCCGTCGAGGTATCTCAGAATGTTTTGTTCAACCTCAAACGCTAGTTGCCCGTTCATTGGTCCACGAGTATCCAGAAGTTTCCAGCCATTACTGAAATGAGTAGCAAGTCTGTTTTTCAAATTGTTGGATATGCCAACTTGTAAGACTTCGTAATCTGATTTTGTAAGTAAATAAAGGTAGCCTCGTTTTTGGGGGTCATAACCAGTTCGCGAGCAACTGGGGCAGCCTCTTTGAAGGATTGCTCGATTTGCAACTCGCGCACGCCAGACATGTCCAACTTGGCACTTCCAGGTAAGTTTTTTGTCACTTCCTGCGACCACTGAATTCGGACTCCATCCCTCCGCCTCTAGTGCAAGATTGGGGTGAGTAGTTGCCAAGTCGTTGAATCCAGGTAGAACTTCTCTACCCGAACAAATCGGGCATCCGCTCTTGTTGCGTGTGCGGTGTTGTACCTGCGTCAACCAAGTATGACCTAATGAACAGCGCCATTTCTTTTTTGCAGTGCTTGTCTTTAAAACGAGCGATGGATCCCATCCATCCGCTTCCATCGCAAGATCTGGAAAACAAGTCGTGAGATCATTGAATCCAGTTAAGACTCTTTGACCAGAACAGTAAGGACAATTCCATTTTCTATTCACTCTGCTCACAACGGAAGTACTCCAAGTATGACCTAATGAACAGCGCCATTTCTTTTTTGCAGTGCTTGTCTTTAAAACGAGCGATGGATCCCATCCATCCGCTTCCATTGCAAGATCTGGTGCATGTGTTGCTAAATCATTGTAACCCTGCCAAACACTCTGGTTTGCGCAGACTGGACATCCAGTCATCATCTGTGTTCGAACGTTGACCTTTGCACTCCAAACATGTCCAATAGAACATTGCCAATTTAACTTTAGAGTGGAGTTTTGTAATATTTCGGATGGGTTCCAGCCGTAAGCCTCATAACTAATATCTGGAAAACATGTTGCAAGATCATTAAATCCGATTAGTAATTTTCTATTTGAACACACCGGACAGCCAGTTATTTCCTTCGAAGTTCTAGAGTTTGGGCTGACTATCCAGGAGTGACCATTGCTACAGCGCCAAAG
>JBDLTY010000144.1:0-4396 GCA_039805585.1 Actinomycetota bacterium
GAACGCCTTCTCGTACACAACTGGCAGAATCACACTGACGACTTCAAAATCAAAGTCATGTTTCGCGATTTCTCTGACCACAAGTTCAGATGAGTTTGTGAGCGCATGGTTAAATGGTTCAAAGCCAGAGACCAGAATTTTCACAAACTAAGCGTAAAGCACTATGGTCAGAGCGTGAATTGGAAAACAAGGCTCAAATATCCGGCCATCGCACTTGGTGTGATTGCCCTCGCTGGATTGATATATGGTGCTGTGGTCGCCGTGAACCTATGGCAGGCAAACTCCGCAATCAAAGCTCTGCCTTCAGTCTTTCCAACACATTCAGAGCGTCCCGATGAGAGTCCTGGCGAAAATATTCTGCTTCTGGGTGCTGATTATCGTGCCTATCAAACAGCAAGCATTGACACACTCAAAGGAGTAAGAGCCGATACCATTATTTTGGTTCATATCTCAGAAAATCGAGAGCACGTGACGATGCTTTCAATCATGCGGGATAGTTGGGTTCAAATTCCCGAGATTGGTGAAGCGAAAATCAATGCAGCACTTTCACTTGGAAGTGTGGCAACATTGGTTCAAACAATTGAGACACTTCTCGATACTCGAATTGACCGAGTAGCTGCAATTGACTTCGCAGGTTTTGAGTCCGTGGTCGATGAACTTGGTGGTTTGACGATCAAGAATGATCGCGCGTTTACCTTATCTATCCCCCCACGTCATTACTATCCTGTCGGCAAACTCAACCTCACGGGTAATGAGGTGCTTGGTTTTGTTCGTGAGCGAAAGAATCTTCCAGGTGGTGATTATCAACGAGTAAAGAATCAACGTAAGGTAATCATTGCTCTTGCAAAGAAAATCATCACTGATGATGTGAAAAATAACCCACTGAAACTCTCCGCTACTTTTGAAGCGATTGCACCGTATTTAGCGATGGATGATGGCTTTACTATTCAATACATTGCGAACCTCGTTGGGTCACTGAGAAGTTTTGACTACGGAAACATTCGCCAAATCACACTACCTGGCGCAAGCACGGGCTTCACCGACGATGGTCAATGGGCAATATTCCTTGACGAACTAGCACTTGAACAAATGCGTGAGCGGTTTCATGACGATTCAATTCATCTTTTCAAACGGGTTCTTCCAAGTCCTTCAGTGAGTAGTACGCCAAGCCCATCAAACTCTTAAGGTGATAGTTGCAGCAATTTCTTCAATTACATTGAAAAATTCAATAACATCATTTTTTGTTGTTCGAAAATTTGTGAAACAAGGACGAAGCCAGGTTTGCCCATCAATCTGTGCGGGTGAGATATAGAACCTGCCATCATCAATAATCGCTTGGCACAGCAGTGTATTGAATCCGTTAACGTCTCTATTTCCACTTGGAATATATTGGAGTGGAACAATCGATAGCTGAGGTGCTGCCGGTAGGAGTTTGTAGTTACCGCGTTCTTTGGCTATCTCGTACGTTAGATTCGCAAGTTCAAGGTTCTTTTCAATAGCATCTCGAAACGCATCCGCACCGTGAGTTTTAAAGCCTAGCCACAGTTTCAATGAACGTAAGGGCCTTGAATATTCGAGAGTCAAGTCAACTGGATTTGGTTTCATATCCTCGTGTGGCATATAAGCCTCATGATGTGAAAAGGTTTCAGCAAGCAAAGTGGTGTCTTTAATCAGTAACAAACTGCAAGCTTTTGGCACAAATAGCCATTTATGCGCATCGATAGTGATGGAGTCGGCATGTTCAATGCCAGCAAAGAGTGGCGCACGGCTTGTGCTGGCTGCTGGAATTCCATACGCGCCATCAATGTGAAGCCAGATGCCAAATTCTTGTGCAATCGCTGCAATTTCTTTGATTGGATCAATTGCACCAGTCAGTGTGGTACCAGCCGTTGCGATGATTGCAATTGGTTGAACACCGGCAGCGATATCAGCCTCAATTTGTGCTCGTAGTGCTTCTGGTTTCATTCGATGCTGCTCATCGATTTCAATCGAACGAATTGAATCCGCGCCCATTCCGAGCACTTCGACTGCTCGGGTATTGGAATAATGTGATTCGACTGAACTATAAATCGCTACTGGTTTCGTGATACCAAGTTTTCGAGATTCGGGAAGCGCATGCGTTCGAGCAGCTGCTAACGCAGTGAGATTACTAACCATGCCACCGGAAGTGAAAACACCTTGTTTATGCGGGTAGCCAATAAACTCACAAATCCAACGAATGGTTTGATCATCCATGAGTGTTGCGGCGCGAGCATCAATTGCTTGGTTCACATCGTAGGTTGCAACAATGAAGTCCGCTATCGCCCCAACTTCAAGACCACTTGAGCCGATATATGCAAAGAATCGAGGGCGTGATTGAGCAGTGGATGCATCCATTACTTCAAACGCTTGATTGACACTCGTCACAACATCAGTGCTTGAAACTGGCAAGCTAGCACTTAACCACGAGTGTAGGGCATCGGAGATTGGTGGTTCTGAGTCACGTGGAGCATCAAAACTTGACCAAACATCCAATATCTGTTCAGTCACATATTTGAGAACTTTTTCGCGATCAGGCCCGATGCCGAGGGGATGGTTCATTGCTTCATCAAATACATTCCGATTGCAAGTTGTGCTCGATGCAATCTCGTCACTAATTCCGATTGGCGAATACCGAGGGCTTGCGAAACATCAGAGAATGTTCGCTTTTCATACAGAATTCCCATAGCAACATCTTTCAACGCTGTAGGAAGTGAATTGATAGCCGCAAGCAAATCCTTAGCAGGAATTGCATTCAGGTTGAGGTTTGGTTGCTCTTCATCCTCAAAATTGATGTCCAAATCAAAAAATGAACTCATGGCGCATCCTCCTAGATTGATATTTCTGTTCGATATTGATTGAGCGCTCCTCGCATACCAAGTCCAGCTACCCCTACAAGTTCTTCATCCCGATAGTACCCAACAATAAATTCATTATCGAAGTCGCCTTCAAGTAATCTGCTGCTATTAGCTAAATGAAGCTCCCCATAGGACAAGATGTGCATGTCAAACTGATCACTCCAAAATGATGCAAGTGGACGAAACGCACTCTGTGGATCGAAGTCGGCAACATCAACGCTTTCTTGATACGAAATATCTTTTGCTACCCGCTTTGCCATTTCAATAGGGATATTCCAGTGTTCAATTCTTCGTGCAGGTAAGTCTCTTTCAACATAGGGAAAGCACGCGATATCGCCAACTGCAAACACGTTAGCAAGCGCACCCTTGGAGGTAAGGGCGTGTAATCCTGTATCGACCAAGAGTCCATTGGAGAGATCAAGGTCATTATCTCTAAGCCATTCAACATTTGTTAGTGAGCCAACCGCTTCAATAAAGATGTCTGTGTCGAGTGTGCTGCCATCACTGAGTTCAACTCCTGTGACAGTGCTATCACCAAGAAGGTTAGTGACGCTCATACCCATATGGAAGATAACACCATGATTTTCGTGGTTCTTTTGGATTACTCGCGCAAATTCATCGCCAAGCACCAAAGCAAGTGGAATTGCTTCTGGTGCAATCACATGGACCTTGCAACCTAATTTCGTCAGTGAAGCAGCCATTTCACATCCGATGAAACCTGCACCAAGAATAACTACAACTTTGCCAGGCGCAATCGCTGCTCGAAGCTTTTCTGCATCATTCATCGTTCGAAGTGAGAATCGTTGTCCTTGAGGGTTATTTGGAAACTGAAGTGATCTTGATCGAAGGCCCGTAGCAGCAACAAGATAGTCGAAAGAATATGTTTCATTATTATCGCAAGTGACTGTACTGTCGCGAAGATTCGAAGTGATGGCTTTCACCCCAAGCAAAAGTGAGCTTTGCAATGTTTCGTGGTTGAGATTGAAATGGATTTTCGTTTCAGGGTTTTGCAAGAACTCTTTAGACAGTGGCGGCCGGTTGTACGGAGGCTCTGTTTCTTCACCAAGAAGAGTAATGTCGCCTTGAAAGCCAGTACGACGGAGCGCTTCAGCAGTACGAAGCCCTCCCATTGATGCACCAACAATCAAAACGTGCGACACGCGACTTACTCCTTGGTGAATTGGATAGCTTGCATTGGGCAAATATCAGCCGCCGCTTGAACATTCATGAGTTCTGAATCATCAGCTGTTGCCAGATACTCCAACTTGTCATCTTCGTTGAGTTTGAAGATTTTTGGTGCTTCATACACACACTGACCGTAATGCTGGCATTTGTCCATATCGACAGTGATTTTGATCATTCCTTCTCCTCTATCATTGATGGATACAAGTCTTTAGATGGAGTTCTGATTCCTCGAAACTCCCAATCTCCCCCAAGTGCCGTCGAAACCACTTCTTCACTCTCAGTGGGTTGCGCTCCAACGTCATCGCGGATGCGATGTCCTGTGACAATTTCATTCG
>JBDLTY010000145.1:0-2692 GCA_039805585.1 Actinomycetota bacterium
AACCTCGCATAGCAATGCTTAGTTACTCGACTGGATCTTCTGGCACTGGCAGTGAAGTTGAAAAAGTTCGAGAAGCAACCGAATTACTGATGAAGAAACATCCTGAGCTCTTGATTGCTGGCCCAATTCAATACGACGCGGCAGTTGATCCAGAGGTTGCAAAAACAAAAATGCCAAACAACCAAGTTGCAGGACATGCAACTGTCTTTATTTTCCCTGATTTGAATTCAGGAAATACTGCCTATAAAGCGGTGCAGCGAAGTGCTGACGCAATTGCAATCGGTCCAATCCTTCAGGGACTGGCAAAGCCAGTCAATGACCTATCGCGAGGCTGCACAGTGCCAGATATCGTGAGCACGGTTGCAATCACCGCTATTCAATCTCAAGTAAGAAAACGAGGCTGACATGTCACTCACTCTCGTTTTCAATGCCGGCTCCTCGTCACTGAAATATCAAGTCTTCAAAGACGAAGAGACGATTCTTCGTGGACTGATTGAAGTTGGAAGCGGCAACATGACATTTCACCATGAAGCCCTTGAACTCGCAGTAAAAGAACTTGAAGAAAATAACATCCAAGTGTCTGAAATTGAATTCGTAGGTCATCGTGTGGTGCATGGAGGGACGAAATTCAGCGACAGTGTGGTCATCTCATTTGATGTCTTTCGCGAGTTACATGAACTATCGCACCTGGCGCCACTTCATAATCCAAGTGCATTAGATGTCATCAAAGGATGCTTTGTGTACTTTCAAGATATCCCACAGATTGCTGTTTTCGATACTGCATTTCATCAAACCCTCGACGAAGTTCGCTACACCTATCCGATTCAGCGAAAAGTGAGCGAGGAGTTTGGAATTCGAAAGTTCGGCTTCCATGGGACCAGCCATAAGTATGTTGCCGAAGTAGCAGCAGAAGAACTTGGCATCGCATTTGATCAATTCAATGCAATCACCTGTCATCTAGGTGCAGGCTCATCTATCACTGCAATTCAAAATGGAAAAAGCGTTGATACGAGTATGGGATTCACACCACTTGCTGGCCTAATAATGGCAACGAGATCTGGTGATATTGATCCTGGTGTCGTGCTCTTTCTTTTGAAGCACGGATATGACAAAGACTCGATAGAAGATTTACTGAACTTCGAATCAGGACTTCTAGGTATCGCTGGAACTGGCGACATGAGAGAAATAGAGCGAAATGTGACCTCGAATGCACACGACAAACTTGCTCGAGATATGTACATCGACAGGGTGATTCACTATATTGGGGCGTACCTAGCAAAGGTGCCATATATCAACGCCATAGTTTTTACGGGGGGAATCGGGGAAAATGATGAAAATCTTCGGTTACAAATCATGAAAAGACTTCAACATTTGGGGGTCGGTACAAGCATTCCACTACTTGTCGTTGCCACAAATGAGGAACTAGCAATAGCACGCGAGTGTAGGAAAGTAGGAAAATCATGAAAAAAATCATCGCAATAATGGCGTTGTTGTTAGCCGCTTGTTCACCAAGCGCAGAGCCAACAACTTCGCCAAGTCCATCAACGAGTGCACCACTTCAACTTGAAGTGGTCGGGTACTTCGTTGCTGATACACCGACAGGTTTTCGTTTGTTCACTGAAACTCGCACGATTGTTCCAGACGACACATATGGCGATTCCCTTGCCGAAGATGAGGGATTAGCTGCAGTAGATGCGCTGCTTCAAGGTCGACTTGAACCAACGGATCCTGACTACACCAATCTGTGGGGCGAAAGTGATTTGCTGTCATATGCAATTACCAATCAGGTCATCACACTTGATATTGCAACTCCAAACCTCAATGTTGGTTCAGAATCAGAAATGCGAGCGATTGAGCAATTGATGTGGACATTCGCTGCTAATTCTGAAGCCTATAATGAGCAGAAATTTGAATTCTTGGTCAACGGTGAGCCAGTTGAGAGTTTTGCTGGACATGTGGATCTTACAGAGCCACTTGCGTTGCCGGAAGCATTTGAATCATTGAACAGCGTGCAATTGGATTTCCCAACTGAAGGCGCCACAGTTCAAAGTCCAGTGACGTTCACCGGTGAAGCGTGCACATTCGAAGCAAATGTCGCATGGCGGCTTTATTCAAGTGATGGAGCTTTGGTTGAAAAGGGCTTCACAATGGCTCTTGCAGGATGCCCAACTCGATCACCATTTGAATTTGAGGTGACGATTGCAACGCCAGGGGAATATGAGATGCGAGTGATCGAATATTCCATGAAGAATGGCAAGGTCCGCGCAATAGACACGAAGACCTTCACAGTCGAATAGGGCTTGGCTAGAGTGGAGGTGTGAGCACACCTCCACTCATTAGCCACTGGTATGACGGCGCTGCACAAGCCTCATCTTCAACCACGCTGCTACCTGTCTTTGATCCAGCGCGTGGAATTCAAACAAAAAATGTTGTCAGCGCTAACGCTGACGATATTGCGAGTGTCATTGCAAGTGCAAAAAAGGCATTTCCTGATTGGGCAGAGACTTCTCTTGCAAAACGTCAGCAAGTTATGTTCGCATTTCGTGAACTACTTAACGCCCGCAAAGAAGAATTAGCCGCCCTCATCACTGATGAGCATGGCAAAGTGCTCTCCGATGCACTTGGTGAAGTGACACGTGGACTTGAAATAGTTGAATTCGCGTGTGGAATGCCTCATCTCTTGAAAGGTGAT
>JBDLTY010000146.1:0-2796 GCA_039805585.1 Actinomycetota bacterium
CAATCTTGGCGATATGTCCAGAACTGGGAAGAATGATCCTCGACTCAAAGCATACGCTGATGTCGACGAGGCGAACTGCGCTATTGGTGTGGCTAGTGCAAGTGGTAACTTAGACCCGAAAGTCAAAGCAGTCTTACTTCATATCCAAAATGACCTTTTTGATGTTGGCGCAGATCTCTGCACCCCTGTCATTGATAATCCAAGCGTTGAACCGCTTCGAATTACCCAAACCTATATTGACTTTCTTGAAGCCCAATGTGATGCATTCAATGAAGAACTTCCAGCACTTCGTTCGTTTGTGCTGCCAGGGGGAACCCAAGGTGCAGCACTACTTCACGTTGCCCGCACTGTTGTCAGACGAGCAGAGCGTTCAACGTGGGCCGCTCTTGATATGTATCACGGTGGTATGAATCTGTTAACTGCGACATATCTCAATCGCTTATCTGATTTACTCTTTATTTTGGCGCGCTACGAAAATAAAGCGGAAGGTGATGTACTCTGGCAACCAGGGCTTCACCAAAAAGGTCAATAGCCTTAGCGCATTAACGCAATCTCACTTGCACGAAGTCGTGCTTCGGCACGTCGTGCAGCTGCTGCTGCCTTATCATCTTCAGATTGACGCGCTTTTTCAAGTGCTGCTTTTGCTCTCACGACATCGATATCGGTCGCAAGTTCAGCAACTTCGGCCAAGATGCGCACCACGTTGCTATCGACTGACAAGAAGCCACCGTGCACTGCAGCAACCACAACTTCGTTTGAGGTGGTTGTGATTCTCACAACCGCGCCATCAGCAACGAGGGCAAGGATTGGTTCATGATCTTTCAAAATACCAATATCGCCCTCAGTGGTTTTTGCGAGCACCATAGTGGCTTCACCCGACCAGAGTTCCCGTTCGGGTGAAACCAATGCAACTTTCAGTGTCATTATTTCGAAAGCTCCCGGGCGTTTTTCTCAAGATCATCTAGACCACCGCAAAGGAAGAATGCTTGCTCTGGGATATGGTCGAACTGACCGTCTGCAATGGCAGTGAACGCTTCGATTGTTTCCTTCACTGGCACATATGAACCATCGATGCCGGTGAAGACTTTGGCTACGAAGGTGTTTTGTGACAAGAAGCGCTGAATTCGTCGGGCACGACCTACGAGAATCTTGTCTTCTTCAGAGAGTTCATCAATACCAAGAATTGCAATGATGTCTTGTAGTTCCTTGTAGCGCTGCAGGATTTGTTTCACACGAGTTGCGGTGCGATAGTGATCATCACCGATGAATCGTGGATCCAAGATGCGGCTGGTTGAATCGAGCGGATCCACCGCAGGATAAATACCTAGTTCGGAGATTGGACGGCTAAGAACAGTGGTCGCGTCCAAGTGAGCGAAGGTGGTAGCAGGCGCCGGGTCAGTCAAGTCGTCAGCAGGAACGTAAATCGCCTGCAGTGAAGTAATTGAGTGACCACGAGTTGAGGTAATACGCTCTTGGAGCATACCCATCTCATCGGCAAGTGTTGGCTGGTAGCCCACGGCCGATGGCATACGACCAAGAAGTGTTGACACTTCTGAACCTGCCTGAGTGAAACGGAAGATGTTGTCGATAAACAACAACACGTCCTGCTTTTGAACATCGCGGAAATATTCAGCCATGGTCAGCGCCGAAAGAGCAACACGCAAACGAGTTCCAGGTGGCTCATCCATCTGACCGAAGACAAGAGCAGTCTTTTCAATAACGCCAGTCTCAGTCATTTCGAGGAACAAGTCATTACCTTCACGGGTTCGCTCACCTACACCTGCGAACACGGAGACACCACCGAAGTTTTCAGCAACACGGTAAATCATTTCCTGAATCAAAACTGTCTTACCAACACCAGCACCACCGAAGAGACCAATCTTTCCGCCCTTGACGTATGGTGTGAGAAGGTCAATAACTTTGATACCAGTTTCGAAAACTTCGGTCTTCGCTTCAAGCTGATCGAATGTTGGTGCAGAACGATGAATACCCCATCGCTCTTTGATATCAAGTGATGCGGCTGGGACATCGAGTGGTTCACCGAGCGTATTCCACACATGTCCCTTTGTTACATCGCCAACTGGCACTGTGATTGCATTGCCGGTATCACGAACCTCAGCACCTCGAGTCAAACCATCAGTGGGCTGCATAGAGATTGCGCGGATCATGTTGTCGCCGATGTGTTGCGCTACTTCAAGCGTCAACTCACGCGTGGTGTCACCAATCGTGATGTTTACCTTGAGTGCATTAAACAAGGCAGGCATCGCTTCAACTGGGAACTCAACGTCCACAACAGGTCCGGTCACTCGGGAGACACGTCCAGTAGTTGTTGTCATCTTCTTTCCTTTACTTAGCAGAAGACAGCGCGTCTGCGCCGCCCACGATTTCAGATATTTCTTGGGTGATTTCAGCCTGACGTGCCTGGTTAGCGCGTCGGCTAAGGTCCTTAATCATTTCCTCAGCGTTGTCAGTTGCTGACTTCATTGCACGGCGTCGGGCTGCATGCTCACTTGCGGCCGAAAGCAACAATGCATTCCACACAACATTGGTGATGTATTGCGGAAGTAAGCCATCGAGTACTGCTTCAGCAGATGGCTCAAATTCATAGAGTGGAAATACTTCTGTGGTTTCAGTGGCTTTCGTTTCTTCGACTTCAAGCGGCAGCAAGCGCTTTGTAAGGGGCCGCTGAACCACCATATTTTCAAACTGCGTGTAGACGAGATGGATTTCATCCACACCGCCCTCTTCAACTGGCTTTAAGAATGCCTCAAGCAACGTATCAGCAATTGCACGGGC
>JBDLTY010000147.1:0-3030 GCA_039805585.1 Actinomycetota bacterium
TACGGCGCGAGATGATGAGGTCGATGGCGTGCTTGGCCTTGAAATGGGTGCCGATGATTACATCACTAAACCATTCAGCCCCCGAGAATTAGTCGCAAGGGTTAAGGCGGCAATTCGTCGCCACAACCGAAGTGCAGAACCTGAAGATCTTCTCCAGTTAGCTGATGTTGTGTTGAACAGAGCCACACGCAAAGTGACAGTCGCGGGAGCTGATGTTGAGTTCACTGCAACTGAATTTGACTTGCTCGCCTACTTGATGATGCGAAGCGGTCGCGTGATTACGCGAGAGCAGTTGCTCAGTGACGTATGGGGATATGCGGCATATGCATCTAATCGAACAGTTGACACTCACATTGCGCAAGTGCGATCAAAACTTGGTGATCACTCCTTTATCCGAACAGTTCGAGGAGTCGGATATTCCGCCGACTTGAATGAGTGATGGTTAGTGCCGATGGTGGCGAGATTCGCCATACCGAATTTCAACATGTGTCTATTGCCGAAGATTTTTCTGTTCGCCAGTCTCTAGCAAACAGAATATGGGTTGTAGCCGCTGTCTCTGTTGCTATTGCAGTTATTTTCGGTGGACTTATTTCTTACCCACTTGTGCAATCAGCGGCAGAAAACCAAGTGAGAGAAGAGTTAAGTGACCAGGCTGATTTAGCACAGGAACTTATCATCGCGAATCTATCAGGTGAACCTGTACGAGGTCGTGGTGAAACCGAATTCGCTGAAGGTGTTATTGCGATTGCTATCGTTCCTGGTCGTCCATTTTTTCCACCTGTAACTGAATCCGATGTAGTAACGATTGGACGAAATGCCAAGTTCAGTTTAGTTAGAGAAACTGAAGCGGGTCGATATTTTCTTGAGGGGCGACCGTTAGGTGCAGGTCAAGGAATTGTGTTGGTGCAACGGGACGATGCGGCGGATGCGCCTGCAGCAGTTTTAATGACACGCCTTGTCATCGCACTTATTCTTGGACTGATTGTCGCAGCAATCATTGCCTATTTTGTTGCGAAGCGAACAGCAAAACCGTTATACCTCGCCTCGTTAGCTGCCCGACGACTTGCGCAAGGTGAGAGAAATGTGGGAGTGGAAGTTGAAGGAGCAGCCGAAGTAGCCGATATTGCGGAAGCACTGAATCTCTTGGCGCATAACCTAGCCCTGAGTGAAAATAGACAGCGAGAATTTTTCATGGCTGTTTCCCATGAACTTCGCACGCCATTAACGTCGATTAAGGGATACGCCGAAGCGATGTCTGATGGAATGATTTCTGAAAGTGACATCGAAAAGACGGGAGCACTTGTCACCAATGAGACCACACGACTTGAACGACTCGTATCTGATCTACTCGATATTGCTCGACTCGACGCACTAGATTTTCAATTACATCCAACTTCGCTTTCGTTGACTCAATTCACTGCCGATGTGGCAGAAGTATGGAACCTTTTATGCCAACGGGAGGACATTGTTTTTGTAGCAAACCTTCCTCCTGAAGAAATTTGGATTGAAACTGACCCAATACGCCTTCGACAGTGCATTGATAATTTGCTTGAAAATGCTTTGCGAGTTACTGAATCAGGTGGGCAAATCCAGCTAGAAGTGACTACTCAGGGAAACATGGCCGAGATTGATGTGCAAGATTCAGGGCCGGGTTTGAGTGATGAGGATTTGGCGCTTGCATTTGAATCTGGAGCATTACATTCTCGCTATCGAGGCATTCGCCAAGTGGGAACAGGACTTGGCCTTGCTTTGGTGTACAAGTTAGTCAATCGCCTTGGAGGAACTATCTCAGCCAAGCACTCCACACTCGGGGGAGCACGATTCAATATTCGATTGCCTATTCAATCAAAGTAGCGTGCTCTGGTTAGGCTCTGTCAATGGCAAGCGTCCTTGATGAAATCTTGACACGTGTGCGGGCGGATTTAACACTTCGCCAAGATGCGGTTAGTTTGCAGTCGCTTCAACAACAAGTTGAATCCACAGCACTACCGAAACCCGTTATGCCCGTCTTTACGGGCAGAGATGTATGCGTCATTGCCGAAATAAAGCGCAAAAGTCCGAGTAAGGGAGAGCTCGCTGCAATTGCTGATCCTGAAGTGCTTGCTCTTTCATATAAGGAGGGTGGAGCGCATGCGATTTCGGTACTTACTGAACCTCACTACTTCAGTGGTTCTATAGAAGATTTGCTGAAAGTTCGTAAACAAGTTGATGTTCCAATTCTTCGAAAAGACTTCATCGTAAGTTCGTACCAGTTGCTTGAAAGTCGGCTGATTGGTGCTGACTTGGTGTTGCTTATCGTGGCAGCACTTGAACAGAAGGCTTTGGAATGTTTGATTGAGCGTTCATATTCACTGGGCTTAACTCCGATTGTGGAGGTGCACGAAAAAGAAGAGATCACACGTGCAATCGACGCTGGAGCACAAATCATTGGCGTGAACAATCGCAACCTGAAGACTTTGGAAGTCAATCAACGGCAATTTCTTGATCTTGCACCGATGATTCCAAATTCAATAGTGAAAATTGCTGAAAGCGGGATACGTACTGCACAGGATTTGCGATTGTGTGCATCCGCTGGCGCAGACGCAGTCTTGGTGGGAGAGGCGTTAGTGCAAAGTGAGAATCCGCAACAGCTGGTACAAGAATTAGTTCATGCTGGCGCGCATCCATCCGTTAAGCACACCTAAAGACTTTTTGAGAGAATAAGCACATGAGCATTCACTACTCAGCCCCAGATGCCCAAGGACACTTCGGCCAATTTGGTGGAAGGTTTGTTCCCGAAGCACTTATCAGCGCACTTGACCAACTAGAGCGAGAGTACATAGCGGCTCGAGACGATATTTCGTTTCAGCAAGAGCTTGCGGATTTACATGAGACATACACTGGTCGACCTTCGCCTCTTACGTTTGCGAAGCGATTTTCAGACTTATGTGGTGTGAAAGTTTTCTTGAAACGCGAAGACCTCAATCACACGGGCTCTCACAAAATTAATAACGTATTAGGTCAAGCGCTACTCACCAAGCGAATGGGTAA
>JBDLTY010000148.1:0-2821 GCA_039805585.1 Actinomycetota bacterium
ACCAACATGAAGATGCTTGGTTTTGGTATTGCGTTCGCAATCCTGCTTGATGCAACAGTGGTTCGAGGACTACTTGTTCCAGCCTTTATGCGAATCGCGAATTCCTGGAACTGGTGGGCACCAAAACCACTTGCTCGACTTCATCAACGATACGGCCTCAAAGAGGACTGATTTCCCATTTCTTTCACTCGGGATTTCACTGCTGTTCGAGGGTCTTTTAGACTTTAGAAGTGAAGTTCAAAGCCGTTCTGTTTGACATGGATGGAACCCTCGTTAATTCCAATGACAATGTCATGAAAAGTTGGTATCGGCTTGCTCAGAGTGCGGGACTAGAGACCGAGGCAATTCATCGAATTCATGGAATGCCTGCCCGAAGCTTTATTCCCATGCTCCTAGGCCCAGATCGTCAAGATGAAGCAGAACACTGGATCTCGTGGCACCTAGAGCAAGAGTGCAATGATCTTGAAGGTGTTGTCCCAGTCCAGGGGGCAAAGCTGTTGTTGTCGTATCTCGATGACCATCAAATTCCGTGGACAATCGTTACTTCGTGTGAACGACCACTTGCGATTGCACGATTAAAGCATTCAAACATGAGCGTGCCAGAGACGCTTGTGAGCGTGAACGATGTGACACAGGGAAAGCCAAATCCAGAACCATTTGTGCTTGGTGCAACACGATTGAATGTTGAGCCGAGCGAAAGCATCGCTGTTGAAGATGCAGTGTCGGGAATCACAGCAGCGAAAGCAGCGGGCTGCTACACCATTGGAGTTGTCTCTACCCACGAAAAAAGTCAACTAGACCATGCTGATTATGTTGCTGAGGATTTGGCTGAGGTATTGAGTAAAGTGAAAGAACTGCTTTCATGAATATAAAACGCCTTATCCGCAGACCACTAGAACAGATTTATATCAAGCGACTACAACGACGACTTTCAACATTCACCCAACCTCAACACATCGCTGTTATTCTCGATGGAAATCGCAGATGGGCAGCATTACAAGGTGGGCCAACCTCTCGAGGGCATCGAGTAGGAGCAGGAAAAATCGAAGAGTTACTTGGCTGGTGTGAACTACACAATGTCAAAGTTGTCACCCTGTGGTTGTTGTCAACCGACAATTTAGGGAGACCTGAATCTGAAGTGATTCCGCTACTTGGGATTATTGAAAATGTGGCCAAGGAACTTGCGGTTGAGAAGAAGTGGAAATTGCGAGCGCTTGGTCATCTACCGCTACTACCTGAGCGCACCCGAAATGTGCTCTTAAATGTCCAGAATGAAACGAAAGACATTGATGGCATCACCGTGAACCTCGCCGTTGGGTATGGAGGACGACGAGAGTTACTCGATGCGGTGAAATCACTCGTCGGCGATCTTGAACGAAGTGATTCGAAAGGTATCGCAGATGCAATCACACTTGAAGCGATCGAATCGCACCTTTACACCAGCGGTCAACCAGACCCTGATCTGGTGATTCGAACATCAGGTGAACAACGGTTGTCTGGATTCTTAATGTGGCAATCGGCTCATTCTGAATTTTGGTTTTGCGATGCCTATTGGCCGGACTTTCGTTACATCGATTTCCTTCGAGCGTTACGAGATTACGGTTTACGACAACGCCGATATGGCGCGTAGTCCACTCGGCGTGTTTCAATCCTAATGACGTAGTTGTGCCCTAGTCTCCCGCTTACCGAATCTCGGAGGTGTTGATGGCCGAGGCAACGCCGAAACGTAAAGCCCGCGCGAAATCCACCAAACTTGCCCAAAATAAGACTTATGTGCTCGACACCTCAGTACTACTTTCAGATCCAAACGCATTGTTCCGATTTGAAGAACATGATGTAGTTCTTCCAGTTGTTGTTCTCACTGAACTTGAAGCAAAACGCACTCATCCAGAACTTGGTTATTTCGCTCGTTCGGTTCTGCGACTACTCGATGATTTGCGAATTCAACACGGTCGACTTGATGCACCAATTCCTATTGGTGAAAGTGGCGGCACGCTTCATGTTGAACTGAATCATTCAGATATGACAGCGCTGCCTTCGGGTTTGCGCCTTGCGGATAATGACACTCGTATCTTGGCCGTTGCCCGAAACCTTGCTAATGCGGGTAAAGATGTAGTTGTTGTTAGCAAAGACTTACCAATGCGTATCAAAGCATCAAGTGCTGGCCTTCAAGCCGAGGAATATCGCGCCGAATTCGTCCTGAGTTCAGGTTGGACAGGTATTGAAGAGATTCACCTCAGTGATGATGAAATTGGCACGCTCTATGAAAAAGGAACTGTGAAAGTAAAAGAAGCAGCGGCGCTTCCATGTCACACTGGCATCATTATTCACGGAAATCGAAGTAACGCTCTTGCCCGCGTTGGAGTAGATAAGAAACTGCAACTTGTTCGTGCCGACCGAGATGTTTTTGGAATTAAAGGGCGAAGCGCAGAACAACGCATCGCCCTTGATCTCTTGATGGACACTGATATCGGCATTGTCTCACTTGGTGGCAAAGCCGGAACTGGGAAAAGTGCTTTAGCGCTCGCCGCTGGCCTTGAGTCAGTTCTTGAAAAGGAACTTCATAGCAAGGTTGTTGTCTTTCGACCGCTTTATGCTGTTGGAGGACAGGAACTTGGTTACCTGCCTGGTACTGAAGCGGAGAAGATGAACCCTTGGGGGCAGGCGGTGTTTGACACGCTAGGGGCGATAACCTCAAAGGCCGTGATCCAGGAAATCATCGAGCGCGAACTGATTGAAGTCTTACCACTGACCCATATTCGCGGTCGCTCGCTTCATGATTCGTTTGTGATTGTGGATGAAGCACAATCCCTCGAACGAA
>JBDLTY010000149.1:0-3909 GCA_039805585.1 Actinomycetota bacterium
GGGTTGAAAGTGACACCCTCAATATGACCTGCTTGATATTCATCAAGTTCGCGAACATCAAGTGCCAGTGCCCCGCCAGCACTGAGCAATGTGAATGCTTCGTTAACCGAGATTTCTTTCATATCAGACCCCTGCTTTATCTGAAGGTGCAACGGGAGCAAAGGATTGAACCCCTTTGTCAATTAGTAAATCTTTCACACTCAAAGCCGCATCAAATGGCTCGTTGATCAGTACGGCAGTAAATCCTGCTCTTTCGAGTAGTCCCAGTGCAGCACTTGCTCGGTATGCACCAGCACAATGAACATAAACTGTTTTACCCACAGGCAACTCTTGGACGCGTGATTCAAGTTCGTGCAATGGAATATTGATAGCGTTCTTGATGTGTGCAGCTTCGTGTTCTTTAACACGACGCACATCAAGCACGACAACATTCTCATCATCGAGAACATGCACAACATCACTGAATTTCACACTCTTGTTGGTAGCAGGTGCACCTAACTTCGTAATATCGCCAACAAATTGTCCCGCTGGTCTATCAATTCCAATCCGAACAAGTTCGCGCTGTGCACGAGTAACTGCAGCCTGAGTATCTGAAAGCAAGACGAGAGGCTTTTCGTAGTTGTAGATCCAACCCAAATAGGTTGCAAACGAACCGTCGAGACCAGCATTAATACTGCTGGGCAGATGACCCTTGATGTAGTCATTTCGTGAGCGAATATCTACGACCCAAGCCCCATCGTTCAAAAGTTTCGTAATCTGATCTTCTGTGAGTGTTTCAAGTTCACTGAGGTCTATTGGTGCAGGTCCCTCGTGGTTCATTGGGCCCATGTATTTGTAGTAGGCAGGGAATGCGTCGAGGCCTTGAAGTGTTGTGCGAATGAATTCTGCTTTACTCAGAAGGAGAGCAGGATTGGTTTTCTTTTCATCACCAATTGTTGAAGAGTCTCCGCAGGTTGCAGTTGCAGCACAGAATGATCCAAAACCATGAGTTGGATGCAAATTCACTGAATCAGGAAGGAGAGCAGCAAGTCGAAGCGCAGATCCATGCTGCAGTCCAGCGAGTTCTTCTGCATGAATAGCACCGAGTAAATCAGGGCGTCCTGTCGATCCATGCAACATTGAACCGCCAGTAAAGACGCCAATTGGGTTGCCACCTTCATCAAGCAAGACATAGGAAAGGTGGGTGAAGGTATGACCTGGAGTGTGAAGTACTTTGATTCCAAAGTTACCAATATCGACAACCTGCTCATCTCTCACAGCAAATCGGTCATATTTCACAGGGTCTGATTCATTGACGATGTAACGAACACCAAATTCTCGGGCAAGCTGCAATCCTCCACTGACATAGTCATTGTGCATGTGAGTTTCGACAACTGCTGAAAGTGTGACACGTTCCTTGTCGAGAATCTCAACAACTCTATCGATATCACGCTGCGGATCGATTACAAGTGCATTTGTACCATCATGTGCAATATATGAACGGTCTCCGAGTGAAATGGTATCTAGATGTATGACTTTCATTATGTCCTCTATAAATCTTCAATGCTCAAATGTTACTCTCGATACAAACTAGAGTTTCACGAGGCAGAAAGGATGACCTTCAGGATCTTTGAACACCCAAAAGATGTCGGAAGTCTTTGACTCGAGGGTTGCACCCTGTGCTAAAACAACTTTACTTGCCGCTTCAAGCGAATCAACCTTGATATCAATATGCATCTGAGTTGGAACGCCAGCCTCTGGCCATGTTGGTGAAACAAAGTCATCGATGTGCTGAAACGCAATTCCGGGCCGATCTGGTGCGTCACCAATCACGACCCAGTCAGCTTCATTTTGAACAATCATGAAACTGAGCAGTTCTTTGTAGAAATTTGCGAGTTTCAGCGGTTCTTTACAGTCAATAACAAGACCATGCCAACTTCCAATCATGACCTCAGATTAAGGCAGACAACTTCGATTCTCAATGGCATTTATGCCCAATTAGGGTATTTGTCATAATCTTGATACCCTTCCGACCTTGATGTGAAAACATCAACCACAAACCAAAACCCTTTGGTTTCAATGAAAGTCTTTGCACGACCGATTACTTCAATCAACCCGAGACATTCATTCTGAGTTGATAGGTAGTCGTATGACTTCGAAAGTGAAAGCCACGCGCTCATTTAGCGATCTTGGTGTTTCAGATAAGCTCGTAGCAGCGTTGAATAAACAAGGAATTGCTACCCCATTTCCGATTCAAGTTGCAACCCTTCCCGATGCTCTAGAAGGGCATGACATTTTGGGTCAGGGTAAAACCGGATCAGGTAAAACTCTTGCCTTTGGTATTGCTCTCTTGAACAATATTCAAAAATTGAAAGTTGAACCTCGCAGACCACTTGCACTTGTGCTCGCTCCTACTCGCGAACTTGCTCAGCAAATTGATGAGGTGCTCTTTCCACTTGCTCGAGCACTCGGTCACTCCTCTGTTGTGGTAGCAGGTGGACTGTCGTTCAAGAAGCAAATCTCTGCTCTGCAAAGGGGAGTTTCAGTCGTGGTGGCAACGCCTGGACGACTAATCGATTTACTGAATCGTCGTGAACTTCGACTTGATGGAATCAAAGTCATTGTTTTGGACGAAGCCGACATGATGGCTGATATGGGATTCATGCCAGATATGAAACTTATCCTCGATGAAACAAATAGCGATGCGCAACGCATGCTCTTCTCAGCAACACTTGAGCGTGGTGTCGACAAGCTCGTCAAAACCTATCTTCATAAACCACGAACTCATACTGTGACACCGCAAGAGCATGAGAAAGTGAAGATGGATCACTTTGTATTCATTGTTGAATCGGGACAAAAATCAGAAATTGCACAGCAAATTGCTGCCCGAACTGGCAAGACATTGCTTTTTGTGAGGACCCGTCACGGCGCTGACAAACTTGTGTTGAATCTCGCCAAAGTTGGTGTGCATGCCGGAGCACTTCACAGTGGCAAATCTCAAGCCGTGCGAAATCGAACGCTTGAAGCATTCAAAGCAAAGAAGTCAGCAGTCCTCGTAGCAACCGATATTGCGGCTCGAGGAATCCATGTTGATGGTATTGATCTTGTTGTGCACGTAGACGTTCCAGCAGATCACAAAGATTACGTTCACCGCTCTGGTCGTACCGCTCGAGCAGGTGAAGTTGGAACAGTTGTAACACTTGCCACAAAAGGACAACAAAAAACTATCCTAGGCATAGCAGCAAAAGCTTCAATCACTCCAATTGTGATGGCTGTAAAGCCACTGGACGAAGAACTCGTCAAAATAACTGGCGCTCGAAAACCAAGCGGTATTCCCACTGAAGAAGAAATACCCGAAAGCATTTTTCTTGACGATAAGCCTGCTCGTGGGCGTAAGAAATCTGGATCTCGCGATTCAAAGCGCTCATTTGAAAAGCGCGGTTCACGAAGTCCACGTAAATCGAGAGATGAAGAAACACCGCGAGAATCTAGAAGTTCACGTTCAGCTCACAGTGCGAGAAGTGAGCGCGATGAGCGTGCCACTCGAGGAAAGCGTGGCACAGACACAGAACGTCGAAGTTCACGTTCGAAGGGTTCAACCAAAAGATATCGTGATGATGAAACGTCTCGTGATTCGAGAAGTTCAAGAACTTCACGCCCTTCAGGTGGCAAACGCGATGAGCGAAGTGCTCGCTTATCGCGCGAGGAAAGTAGAAGTTCATTTTCAACTAAGAGTGCACGCAGAACCCAAGACGAGATGCGTGAACGTGATGAGCGAAAACCTCGAAGCAGGAGCAGCGAAACAACGCAGTCAAGAAGTTCACGTTCGACGAAAAGTTCACGTAGGTCTGAAGATTCAAGTGGCTCTAGAGAATCACGAACATCGCGCTCCAAGAGCAGTTCTCGCAGATCGAGTGACTCGAACAGTCG
>JBDLTY010000150.1:0-3028 GCA_039805585.1 Actinomycetota bacterium
GAGCAATTGACCAGCGGAGCCTATGCTGTATTGCATTGAGTTCCTCGATAATAACTTGACTTTGATAAAGCGCTGCTCGCCCAACCATAAGAATCCAGCCGAGAAGTGGCACAGTCACGAGCCCAGGTAGGACGAAGGCAGTCGGATTTGATGTGTTTCTCAGAACAAAAGTTGTTGCAACAAGAGTTGGAATAGTCATCACAACTAACGAAACTGTAAGAAGAACATCCTTAGTTAAACTCCTTTCGCCTCCAAGAACTCTTTTGACAAAGGCGAAACCTGGGGGAAGCGTGACGAAAAGTACGACACCTAGTGTTATTGCCAGTTGCTGTGCAACGTCAATGCCAAAAGTTCCAACCGCTGCAGCGAGTGCTGAAAGAATTATGATCCATATGGAGAGCATTGGCGAGGGTAAATGTTTTGTCGGATCAAGTGAACTCCAAACACCGCGCAAAGTGACACTTGGAGTTCTGGAATACTGTGGCGCGTATTCACCCAAGTTAAGGGCCCAGTTCTTGCTTACTGGTCGAATGAATCCGTTAATGATTTTTTCCAGTTCCTCAATTTGCACGGAGCGAGGTTGTGAGTCGATAGATTCAACTTTATTTTTTACATGCTCTAGTAAGTCAATTACGCGGCGTGATTCTTCTGCTCTCGATTCTTCTTCAAGTTTTGATAGAGCAAGCGTGAGTTGCTCATTTTCAACTCGAAGTTTCGTGAGCACACTTTGCGTACTCTGAATGGTCGCCCATGAATAACCAACTGTCAAAGTGATGATAAGGGAAATTACCACACCTGCGAATAGTCGGAAGTCAGCAATTGCATTACTTTCAATATTCAAGAAACTCAATCCCGACTCGATGATTGCACCACGGATAACTCCACCAACTGAAATAGCCAGAACATAAAAGGCAAGAAACATATTTTCAGCCGCTATTTTTACTGACAGACAAAGAGTTATGAGGACAAACATTGGAACGACAGATATTCCGGCGAAAATAATCCGCGGAAGCAATTCTTCAAAACCTAAGTCAATGCTTGCAAGTAGATGAATCAGTATGCTGAGTACGGCCACCCCAGTAATTGCCTGCCACTGAATGATGGCTGGCGAAGATGCAACTTTCAAGAATTGACGAACATTCTCAATTCTCTCTTTCACATCAACCTCTGTCAGGTGTGCCAGCGGCGTCAATAAATAGACGGGCTGCTTCTACACGTGGATTAATTTCCTTCATCTGACTAATTCCAAGTGCTACAAAGATACTTGTAAGCATCCTTTCAACTGCCCTCACAGAAGTTTCTCGTCTTCGAGCAATCTCATGATTTGTGTATCCCTGTGCAACCATACGCAAAACTTCGATTTGCTTATTTGTCAACTTCGCCATCGGTCGTGCTTTATCTGAATCCTGCCGCACACTACTCATACTTCGCACAACGGCATCTATTGCATTCAAGATATCTGTCTTGCTTTTTACCTCATCTTTGCGCAAAAAGCCACAACCCTCCGGAAGGTCGTTCTTCTCAAAGCCCGCGGTTCTGAGATCGGGATGCTGAGTGAGTAACAACATGGCAATCCCTGGATGTTGTCGACTTAAAATGAATGCAAGGTCAACACCGTTAGCTCCACGGCCCAGGTTGATATCAACCAGTGCTACATCAGGGTCAAATGTTTGAGTAATTTGGATAGCAGATGAGGCTGAGTGTGCGACTTCGATAATGAACTCGTGTTCTGAAAGGGAATCTTTCAATAATCCAGCGACCAGTGGTTCGTCATCGACAATGAGTAGTTTTCTTGGGTTTTCCGTCACTTTCACATGGTAGGTGAGCGGTAATCGATCGTGTCATGTGGTGTACGGATATCCGTATTTTTTGGCGATTCGTTCTACGCCCCATAGTTACATTGTTCTCCTACCAAACAAAGGAAAGTATGAACAGTATGTTGCGTTTCAACATTAAAATTCTTGTAGCAACGATTGCAATGACTCTCTTGTCATCGGCCGTTTTGGCTCCAAGTGCAAGTGCAGTTGGACCTGGAGTTACAGCTTCAACAGTGCTTCAGCTCTCGGGTGCGACTGATGGGCATTTATCCAAAATTGTTTCCTCAGATGACGGACAATCAGCCATCGCGATGTGGACGACTGGTGGACAAAACCCATTACGTGCTCGATACTGGAATGGCACTGGTTGGCAAGCAGCTCAAACTGTGTTCGATGCGGGTGGCGCTATGTATGAATTCACCACAGCAGCAGCTCCAAATGGAAAGAGTTTTGCGATTGCCTATAGATCAACATCAGGTTACACCTATGTTCATACAGCAACGGTTGTTGCTGACGATGTGGTTTGGGCAACTCGAGTAGCTCCGTTCGGTCAATCAAGTTACAGCTATAGACCTCACCTCGTGTATTCAGGAGATAGTTCAAAATTAATGGTAGTAAGTGAACAAGCACAAGGAGCGAACTATTGGTTGGATATTGTTTCCAAGAGCGCGACTATCGGTGCTTCGGGTGAAGTGACCTGGGATACGTCTGCAATTGCAATTCCAAACACAGACCCAAACTCTGAAGCAAATACAACTTTCTTCCCCAAGGTTTCACTTTCTCATGATGGCTCTTCAGGTGTAGTGGTATTCGGGCGTGAAATTCCGGCTTCATTCAATGGTTATGAGAAGATTCAGGCTTCGTACTATTCCTGTTCAGGTTCACCAGAATCCTGTACTTGGAGTGAGAATGTTGATCTCACTACAGACACTTCACTCTTCAGGCATCCTGAAGTGAAAATCTCTGCTGATGGTCAAACCGCAATTGCTGCTTGGGAAAGTGGTGGCATATATGCCAAAACCGCAAGTTTGGTTGCTGGCACGATGACCTGGAGTGCAACAACTACAACAATTGCTTCGGATGGTAATGCAGGTGGTTTGGAGTTGGCTGCAACGAGTGCTGGAACTAAGGTCACACTTGCGTGGACTTCGTCTGGTGCAGTTCGTTCCGCAACAACTCTTGATAATGGTTCCACCTGGACGACTACCAAA
>JBDLTY010000151.1:0-3398 GCA_039805585.1 Actinomycetota bacterium
CCAACCAAAGAGCCTATTGTCGAAGTGAGTGTTGACGCAGATGGCAATGTAACAATCAGTGTCACTGATCCAAATGGTGAACCCACAACTTCAACTGTTACAGGTGCGAACAAGCCAGTCACGGTATCAATTGTGAATGGTCGCTTGGTGGTGCAAGACCCAACGTTCTCGGGTGAAGTAGAGGTTACCGTTCTTGTGAGTAATCAGAGTGGATTCTCTACCTCTGTAACTATCAAACTGGTGGTAAATCCGACTGCACCGAAGGGTGTTACAGTCAAAATGAAAAAGCAAAAGAACAAGCTAAACAACATCTCTGGCGCAAGAGTCAGACTATCCTGGCAACAGGTACCAAATGCAGTTTCTTATCGAGTTCTCTTTGGATCGAAAGTTGTCACTACAACAACTTCAACAAACTTCACACTTGCCGGAGTTGTTTTCAATCGACCAATCAGCGTGATTGCTTTAGGTAACGATGGTACGACGAGTACCGCCGCTGTGCTAGAGCCGAGTGCCGAAAGCGTGAATCTTGGTAATGTGAACTTTGGTTTTAACGGTTGGAAGCTAGATGCTGCATCGAAGAAGGCTCTTCGAGATCTTGCAAGAATCGTCAAGAAGTCTGATGTTGATGTAATCGTTCTTCGTGGTCACACTGACATCATAGGTTCGAAGTGGAGCGCACGTTGGTTATCGAAGAAGCGCGCTATGGCTGTTAAGAACGTGCTAGCAAAAAGCCTCAAAGGTCTTGGCATCAAATTCAAGATTGTCGCGCTGGGAAGCTCAGATCCAGTAGCCACAAATAAGACTACAAAGGGTCGAGCACTCAATCGTCGAGTGGACATCGTTCTACCATAGGCGAAAAAACTAAAAGAATGAGGTGTCCTTTGGGGCACCTCATTTCTATTTGCGAGCAGAAATTAGGACTTTAGACCCTGAGCAAAATCGGCTCAAAATGCCACAATTCCCTCATCGACCAATTGAAAGGTTATGAGTGTGAGTTCGCTAGATCTTGCCCGCTGGCAATTTGGAATTACCACTGTGTATCACTTCTTATTTGTTCCTATCACCATTGGCACATCGTTTCTTGTGGCGATGCTGCAAACTGCTTGGTTTAGAACAAACAATGAAAAATACTTACGAGCAACAAAGTTCTTTGGCAAGTTGTTGCTCATCAACTTTGCCATGGGTGTAGTAACAGGTATTGTCCAAGAATTCCAGTTTGGGATGAATTGGTCTGAATACTCCCGATTTGTTGGCGATATTTTTGGCGCTCCATTGGCAGTAGAAGGACTAGTGGCATTTTTCTTGGAATCAACATTCTTAGGCCTATGGATTTTTGGTTGGGATCGATTACCGAAAAAGATTCACCTTGCTACCATCTGGCTGGCTGCAATCGGTACAGCACTCTCTGCATATTTCATCTTGGCTGCAAATGCATTTATGCAGCATCCAGTTGGGTTCACAATTAATCCTGAAACAAATCGAGCAGAACTTACAAATTTCATCGAGATGCTCACCCAGAACACAGCAGTGATTGCCTGGGCTCACACGATGGCCGCATCGTTCTTAGTTAGCGGTGCATTTGTTGCGGGAATTAGCGCTTATCTTCTACTCAAAGATCGTGGAGCAGATATGGCCCGCACGACACTTCGATTTGGGGCTGTTGTGACATTGGTTGCAGGTGTTGCTGTTTCGATTACGGGCGATATTGATTCGAAGATTATGGTGCAGCAACAGCCTATGAAAATGGCCGCGGCTGAAGGTTTGTATCAAACTGAAACCAATGCTGGATTCTCAATACTCACTATCGGAAATCTTGAAGGCACCGAATCTGTATTTGAAATTAAAGTTCCAGGGTTACTTTCGTATCTATCAACAGGTTCAACTGATGGCGAAGTGAAAGGAATTAATGACCTGCAGGCCGAATATGCGCAGCTCTATGGCGCTGGCTGGTATGCACCAAACATTCCAACCACGTATTGGTCATTTAGGTTGATGATTGGATTTGGAATACTTGCAATGCTTTATGGAGTGGTTGCATTGTGGTTGACCAGAAAGAATAAGACCCCTCGCTCTCGTTGGTTTATGGCTGCCTCCATCGCTATTCCATTTATGCCGCTTGTTGCAATGAGTTTCGGTTGGATATTCACCGAACTTGGCCGACAACCATGGCTTGTGTTTGGACAGCTACAAACTGCTGCTGGCGTTTCACCAGGAGTATCAGCAGCGAATGTGCTTGCGACAATGATTGGCTTCACACTGCTCTATGGAATCTTGGCAGTTATCGAATTCGGATTATTGAAACGAGCAATCGTTCAAGGCCCTCCACCAAGTGTGGAAGATCCGTTTGAAAAGCAACAATCAGAAACTAAAGAATTGACCTTCGCATACTAGGAGAGATGATGTTTGAACTAAATACTTTACAGAACGTGTGGATCATCCTGATCGCAGTGCTATGGGTGGGCTATTTTGTTTTGGAAGGTTTTGACTTTGGAGTTGGCATTCTGCTTCCTGTCATTGGGAAAAATGAAGCAGAGAAACGAACTCTGATGACAACGCTTGGACCTTTATGGGATGGTAATGAAGTGTGGTTACTCGTCGCAGGTGGAGCAACGTTCGCTGCTTTTCCTGAGTGGTATGCGACATTATTCAGCGGTTTTTATCTTCCTCTCTTTCTTATTCTCGTCGCACTCATTATTCGCGGTGTTGCTTTTGAGTATCGAAGTAAGCATGGCGACGTGATGTGGCGCAGTCGCTGGGATAAAGCAATTGTGGTTGGTTCATTTATTCCAGCACTACTTTGGGGGGTTGCTTTTGCGAATCTGGCTCGCGGTGTCGAAATTGAGGTTCTCTCAAGTGGTGGATTCGTCTACACAGGCGGTTTCTTTGCATTGCTCAATCCGTTTGCCTTGCTTGGCGGGTTGGTCACACTCACGCTCTTCATGACCCATGGAGCAATCTTCATTTCATTGAAAACTGATGGTGAAATTCGATATCGTGCCCGCAAAATCGCATTACAGCTTGGATTAGTTGCCACCGTTCTCGCAGTGACATTCCTCCTGTGGGGACAGCTTGCCTACTCCAACAACACGTGGACGTGGATCCCAGTGGGAATTGCTGCTGTTTCTTGGTTAGTTGGACTCTTTGCGATGGCAAAAGGGCGTGAAGGCTTCTCGTTCACTGCAAGTGCTCTGACACTCGCGATGGCAGTTGCCACAATCATTGGTTGGATGTATCCAAACGTCATGCCGCATATAGATCGATCGCAGACTGGCTTAACTATCTATAACGCTTCATCAACCGAGATGACGTTGAAGATTATGACAATTGTTGCACTTGTGATGACTCCAATTGTGTTGCTTTATCAAGGTTGGACGTACTGGGTGTTTCGCAAGCGATTG
>JBDLTY010000152.1:0-6014 GCA_039805585.1 Actinomycetota bacterium
ACCACGTTGACGTCACGAAGCAGAATTTGCAGGTGGTTCAACAATCCGATGTGGTGTTATGGCCAGAGAATAGTTTGGATATTGATCCCAAACTTGATTCGCGTGCGCATGAACTTCTAACAGAAGTCGATGCACTAGTTAATCCACCAATTTTGCTTGGCGCTGTGCTGAGTCCTACTGTCTCGACAAGGAGTAATACGACACTTGAAGTCGATGGAGGAGTTCAAGAAATCTACACAAAGCAAAGACGTGTCCCGTTTGGGGAATTCTTACCTATGAGAGATTTTGTGAGTTCAATTTCAGACCGTGCCGCTCTCTTGCCTTATGACTTTGTCGCGGGCAAACATCCTGGCTTATGGAAGCGAGATTCTTTTACCCTTACTTTGGGTATCTGCTTCGAAGTTGCGGATTCGGTTATTCCTCATCAGAACATTGCCCAGTCTGATTTGATAGTTATACAAACAAACAATGCCACGTACCAGTTCTCTCAACAATCCGAACAACAATTACTCTATGCTAAGTTGCGATCAATTGAATCCCAAAGACCTCTTGTGTCAATTAGTACCAGCGGGATTTCAGCCGTGATTGATGATGGAGTTCTCGTTGACACACTTGATAAAGGTGATGTTGGGGTATTGACGTTTCAAGTCAATGATAAACGTGGAATCACAATTGCATCTCGAATTGCGCCTTTTGCTGGCTGGATTGTATTTTTTCTTTGGGTGTTGGGTCTGGTGTACGTCACGAGAAGGCTACAGCGATGAGAAGTGTCGTTATTGTTCCCACTTATAACGAGGCAGAGAACATTCATCTTCTGCTTACGCAACTTGTCGAGCAAGTTTCAGATATAGAAATCTTGGTGGTGGACGATAACTCCTCTGACGAAACCCAGCATATAGTTGAGCATTTTCAAGAATCTAGTGGTGTAGTTCATTTACTGAAGCGTCCCTTGAAAACGGGGCTCGGCGATGCATACAGGGATGGTTTTACGTGGGCAATCAAGAACGATTTTGATGTTGTTGTGCAGATGGATGCAGATGGGTCTCACAGAGTAATCGACCTAATTTCACTTCTTAAAGCAATCAGTACCTCGGATGTTGTGATTGGCTCACGATGGGTTCAAGGGGGAGCGATTGAAAATTGGCCACGAAAACGCTATTGGCTGTCTCACTTAGGAAATCTTTACGGAAGGTTGATGCTACGACTTTCCATTCATGACGCAACCGCTGGGTTTCGAGTGTATAGAAAAAAAGCGATTGATAAAGCGCACATCCTTCAATCGAAATCCCAAGGCTATGTATTTCAGATTGAAAATTCACTGCGCATCACAGAGGCAAATCTTCGAGTCACTGAAGTTCCAATCACATTTGTCGAACGAACGTATGGCGTATCCAAAATGAGTAGCGCAATTGTCAAAGAAGCAATGATGAAAGTTACTGCCTGGGGACTTCAAGGTCGATTACTCGGTCGCAATTTATTCATCAAATAACTGCGGGCACTTTATTACCTGCAGCTTCAATACCTTGTTTGAGGTTCACTTTACGGAGCAAATATCCACCTACGAGGAAGAATACAACGAGTCCGAGAATTGCTGGACGGTAAGAATCAAAGACTTGAAACATCAAGCCAAACGCGAGGGTACCAAGCCACGATGTACCTCGTTCGCAGGCTTGATAAAGTGCGAAGTATTCTGCTTCGCGATTCTTAGGGACAAGTTGACTAAACAAACTTCGAGACAGTGCCTGTGTTCCTCCAAGTACGAATCCTATTGCGGCTGCTAGCACAAAGAAAAGAAGTGCTTGTCCTGACGGCAAGAAATAGCCCATCGCAATAACGAGCGTCCAAATGACGAGGCTTGTCAGCACAGTACGTTTGGCCCCAATGCGGGTTGCTAGTTTTCCTGTCAAAAGAGCACCAGCAACTGCAACAATTTGAACAACAATGATTGCGCCTACTAAGTCGGTTTCTTCTAAACCAAGTTCCTCAGATCCATAAATACTTGCAGATGCGATAACTGTCTGTACGCCATCGTTAAAAAAGAGATATGCAATCAAAAACAAACGAGTTTGAGGGTAGTGGGCCAATTCCTTCAACGTTGTATAGAGTTGGCGAAATGAGTTTCGACTGACGTGAGAAAAACTGGCTTGATTAACGATATCTTTTTCGACATATTTGATTTTGTAGTAGGGGATAAGTGTCCATAATCCCCACCACAAACCTGCACTCAAAAGTGATATTCGCACTGCAGTTGAAGCAAAATCCTCAGAGGACCCAAGATACAAACCTAAGTTCACAATCAGTAGTAAGCCACCGCCTACATATCCGAAAGCCCAACCGCGACTACTGACACGATCTCTTTCATCTGCGGTGGCGATATCACAAAGAATTGCGTCGTACACAACGAGTGAAGCACCAAGTGCTAGATTGCCGATGATTAAGAGCAACGAGCCGAGAATCCAGTTTGTACCAGTAACAAAGAACATCATTGAAGCAGCAGCTGCACCAATAAATGCAAGTCGACCCATGAGTTTTGGTTTGTTTGGTCGAAGGTCGGCGTATGCGCCAAGGATTGGTAATAGCAACGCAGAAAGAATTGTTGTAAACGTTATGAGATACAAAAAGAGTGATCCTGGGGCAACAGGAAGTCCCAAAACATTGAGATCAGCGCACGTTGCATCTGCGACGCAGCCAACCGAATCTTTGGCAATTTGAGTGAGATACGGACCAAAGAGCACTGTGGTTGTTGTTGTCACATATGCACTATTAGCCCAATCATAGAAATACCAAGCACGTTGGTTCGGGGTACTTTTCTTCACATTCAAAATCGCCATACTGAGTTACTCATTTCTTTCCGAGAAGTATCGTGCTGCAATACTTGGTTTGTCCGTCATTACTGCATCAAATCCACGTTGATAAAGCCACTGCATCGTTTCCGCGGAGTTAACAGTCCAAACATGAACCTGCAGCCCGTGATTGTGAACATAGTCAGCGAATTCTGCCCGTAAATGAGGTTGAAAATACGTGTTTAAGGGTATTTGAAGTGCTTTTGCTTTCGTGTCGAAAGGTTTACCTCGAAGATATCGGGCAAAAATCGACAAAACCTCGTTTCTACTTGCGGCTGTGGCAAGCATTGGAAATGCCTCACGAATTCCCGTTATCCGTTTGGTTGAAAATGTTCCTATGGCTGTGCGTGGAATAAGTTCTGGTCGAGCCTCCACGAAGCGCGTAAGCAAACCCGCTGCACGATCAGATTTTGGATCTATATTGAAGAATGCATCCTCGGGCAGTGCTTCTACTAGGTCCTTCAAGTGAACAATTGATTCTCCGTTCTTGTACCTGAATTGAGCCACGTGCTCGCTAGTGAACTGACTGATGAAGCCTGAACGATTGAGCATCCTACGAAGTGTTGCGTCGTGAAATACCACCAAATTTCCATCCTTGGTGTCTCTCACGTCAAGCTCAAGATGTCTGCATCCGCACTCGTATGCGCCTAGAAATGCGCTCAAAGAGTTCTCAGGAGCCATTTCATTGCCGCCTCTATGGGCAAACCAGAACTTGTTGTTGGGATACATATTTAGCCGATAAGAATTATTATGTCATTATGAGAATAGATGGTGACATGTGGACGCTCCCCGCGGCTTTCACACCTCACAGTCCAAAGCGTATCTGCCGAGCATCTCGCTAACTAGAGTTTGAGGATGAAATTTGCGGTTATCGGAGAGGGTGTCATTGATAGATTCATACTCCAAGGGGGTGCCACTGACGTTATTGGTGGGTCTGGTCTCAATACAGCCATTGCAGGCAAACGAGCGGGTTTAGACATAGTTTGGGCGACACTCTCTTCAAGAAGCGCTAACGGGCGCAAGATCGCTCAGGCCGCTATTGAAGGAGGGGTATTAAGCGATGAGATCGTCCTTGATTACGCAACTCCCCTCGTTGAAATTCGAACCAACAGCGCTGGTGTCCCTGACTACACCTTAGAACTCGAGGGTGCCGTGGATTGGCAATGGACGCCCGAATCTCTGCAAAAGTTCATTGATGTTGATGTACTTCACCTCACCAGTCTTTCGGCGCTCATGGCTCCTGGCGCTGATGTGATTTTCGAATTTTTGAAATCACGACCACCGCGAATGCTGCTTACCTACGACCCGAATGCTCGTCCTTCCGTCTTTGCGACACATGACGAGGCAACATATGCCCGAAATCGAATCGAAGACCTTGTCCTGCTTGCAGATATCGTCAAAGTTTCCGATGAAGATCTATCGTGGATTAGCACTTCCCCGATTTCAGAAACAGCTGAGCGTTGGTCACTTGAAGGACCAAAGTTTGTAGTTGTTACCTTAGGCGAAAAAGGTATTACTGTGTACTGCGAAGGAAAAAGAACTATTTCAATAGACGGATTTAAAGTAGAAGTTGTCGATACTGTTGGTGCGGGCGACACCCTCATGGCCTGGCTACTTCGAACTATTGACACATCAAATGGAATCCCAAGTGAAGAAGAATTGCTTCAGGGACTACAACTAGCAGCCAAAGCGGCAGCAATAACGTGCAGCCGGCAGGGCGCTAATCCCCCAACTGCTTTAGAGGTTCTCCAAAGCTAATTCTTCAATTGGTGGACATGCGCATGTTAAATTGCGATCGCCATACGCTCCGTCAATTCTTCCAACCGGAGGCCAGTACTTATTGATTGAGCCGCGTGGAAAACCTGCGACGAGACGCTCTTCAACCGAAAGATTCGAAGCAAGCAGCGACAGTGCTGTGTGAGGTGCGGATGTCAAAGGCGATGCTTCTAATGCAACTTCTCCACTTTCAACTTGACGAATTTCATTGCGAATCGAAATCATTGCGTCAATGAAGCGTTCTATTTCGACAAGTGCTTCAGATTCAGTTGGCTCAATCATCAACGTACCAGCAACAGGAAATGACATGGTCGGTGCATGAAAACCATAGTCAATCAGTCGCTTTGCTATGTCGTCCACACTAACGCCACTGGTTTTTGTAATCGGTCTCACATCGATAATGCATTCATGAGCAACAAGCCCTACATCATTTGTGTACAACACCGGATAATGTTCAGAAAGCCTTTTCGCAATGTAATTTGCACTCAGGATTGCAACTTCCGTCGCTTGTCGAAGTCCTTGTGCTGACATCAATCGGATATATGCGTACGGAATCGGCAAAATTCCAGCTGAACCAAAAGGAGCACCTGAGATTGCACCAGTTTCAGTATGTAACGAATGGGTTGGCAAAAAGGCGGCTAAGTGTTCCTTAACCGCTACTGGTCCAACTCCAGGACCTCCTCCCCCATGCGGAATACAGAATGTTTTATGAAGGTTTAAGTGTGAAACATCTGCCCCGAACTTTCCTGGTTTTGCTAAACCAACTAACGCATTAAGGTTTGCGCCATCAACGTATACCTGAGCACCAATTGAGTGCATCATTTCGCAGATGACAGTAATACCTTCTTCAAATACACCATGTGTTGAAGGGTAGGTAACCATGATCGCAGCTATCTGCTCTCCGTACTTAGAGATTTTGTCTTCAATATCGCTAAGTTCAACATTTCCTTCAGCGTCACAGTTAACGACAACCACTTGCATTCCAGCCATCACGGCGGATGCTGCATTCGTTCCGTGAGCACTTGAAGGAATCAAACAAATCGTTCGATTGGAATCTCCATATGATTGGTGGTACTTTTGAATTGCAAGTAGTCCCGCAAACTCACCTTGTGAACCTGCATTGGGTTGCAAACTTACGCGGTCATAGCCCGTGACTTCGCAGAGATATTCTTCGAGTTCTTTGATGAGCGTAAGCCATCCTCTATTCTGATTATCAGGCGCAAAAGGATGAACGCTTGCAAATTCGGGCCAGGTTATGGCTGCCATTTCCGTGGCGGCATTCAGCTTCATCGTGCAGGAACCGAGTGGAATCATGGTGCGATCTAGCGCGAGATCTTTATCAGATAATTGCCGTAGGTAGCGCATCATTTCAGTTTCACTCTGGTAGCGCTTGAA
>JBDLTY010000153.1:0-3070 GCA_039805585.1 Actinomycetota bacterium
AAACCCTTGGTGAGATTGTTGACTTCAACCACTACTGCGCCAAGTCGAGGGCCAGGTGGAATTTGGATTTCCTCAAATTCAAGTTTCTTTGTTTTCTCAGCCTCAGCTGCCATTTCTTCATACCGGTCGAGACGTGCTCTGCTTTTGGTTTGACGAGCCTTCGCATTTGACCGCACCCACTGCAATTCATCTTCAAGTCTTCGCTTGAGTTTTGCATCCTTTTGCCCTTCAACCTTGAGTCGAGCCGCCTTCATCTCAAGATAGGTGGAATAGTTGCCTTCGTATGGATAGCAACGACCTCGATCAAGTTCCAAAATCCACTGTGCAACATTGTCAAGAAAATATCGGTCGTGGGTGATTGCAACAATGGTTCCTGGATACTTTTCAAGATGCTGTTCAAGCCACTGAACACTTTCTGCATCCAAATGGTTTGTTGGCTCATCGAGCAATAGGAGATCAGGTTGCTGCAAGAGGAGTTTGCACAAGGCGACTCTGCGCTTTTCACCACCGGAAAGTACTTTGATGTCAGCATCTGGTGCTGGGCAACGAAGCGCATCCATTGCCATTTCAAGTTGGGCTTCTAAATCCCAAGCATTCTTATGATCAATTGCCTCCTGCAGTTTGCCCATTTCTGCAAGAAGTGAGTCATAATCGGCATCAGGGCTGGACATCTCAAGAGAAATTTCATTGAAGCGATCGAGCATCGCCTTCGTCTCAGCAACTCCCTCTTCCACATTCCCAAGCACATTCTTGTCCTCGTTGAGTTGAGGTTCTTGCGCAAGAATTCCAACTGTAAATCCTGGAGACAAATCAGCATCACCATTGGATACCTTCTCGATTCCAGCCATGATTTTTAGCAGTGTTGATTTACCTGCACCATTGGGTCCAACTACACCAATTTTTGCGCCGGGAAGAAATGCGAGTGTGACATCATCAAGAATAACTTTGTCACCAATCGCTTTGCGTGCTTTGCGGAGCGTATAAATAAATTCGGCCATGCCCAAAGCCTACTTCAGCGCTTCTTCAGGCTGAGGCGCTCTCCGTAGTTACTTCTATGGCGTCGTCTTCATCTATTCGAAAACTCTCCTCATCCTCACTCTTTGTTGTTCTGCGATATTCCGCAGTTCCGCGATTGAGATCCGGGCCAACATGACTTGCTTCGATTTCTACGGAAGTTCCACTTTTCTCATCTGTTTTCCATTCACGAATTTTGAGCTTGCCTTGCACTATGACTCCATCACCTTTTCGAATACTCTGAATTACATTGAGTGCAAGATTTCTCCAACACGATACGGTGAAGAACATCGCCTCACCGTCCATCCAAATCTGATTGACCCGATCAAAACGTCGTTGATTGACTGCGACTCGAAAGGTCACAAACGGAACACCTGATTTGGTTTCAATTGAGGTGGGGTCGTTCACAACTGTTGCCGCTGTGGCGATACTTATATCTGACATTCATTCTCCTTTTTGACCAAGTGTCTTCACTATTCATTGAAATTCAAGACGCACTCATCTTCTGTGGAAAAGCGGGGTTTTACCCAGACTTCGCACTTCTCAATGTGTCCTGCGACAATTACCCCCTTGCGCCTGTAGCTCAATGGATAGAGCGAACGGCTTCTACCCGTTAGGTTGGGGGTTCGAGTCCCTCCAGGTGCGCAAGCCCTCGTAAATCACCCCATCCTGTGAGTACATTGAGAACGTGACAGGACTAACCCAAGCCGAAGCAGAGTCTCGACTACTCCAATACGGACCAAACGAACTTCCAAACAGTTCTCGCTACGAAGTGGTCAAGCTACTTCTGTCGCAGTTTTCAAGTCCCATCGTCATTATCTTGCTGTTCGCAATTGTTATTTCCGCAATTAGTGGTGAAGTGCGCGATAGCATCATCATTCTGGCCATTATCATTCCAAGTGGACTGCTTGGTTTCTACCAAGAATATCGAGCTTCTTCAACCATGAAAGCACTTCTTGAGCGGGTGCAAGTGAAATGTCGCGTTGTGCGTGATGGCCGTGTAGTTTCGATTGATACCCGCGAACTTGTGATTGACGATGTGGTTGTTTTAAATGCTGGGGATATCATCCCCGCTGATCTTCAAGTGATTTCAAGCAACAAACTTGAAGCAGATGAATCTGCCCTGTCAGGTGAGGTCTATCCAGTCGAAAAATTGGAAGACGCAACACTCTTTTTCGGCACAAGTATTGTCAGTGGAGCAGGCTATGCAAAAGTTGTTCGTGTTGGAATCAATACTCAATATGGGGAACTCGTTCAGAGCTTGAACCAAAAAGAGGTTGTCACTAATTTTGAACGTGGAACACGTCAGTACGGACTGATGTTGATGTGGGCAATGCTTACCCTCATTGCGGTGCTCGTGGTGGCTCGCATTGTGCTTGAACGACCACTTCTTGAATCGCTCCTCTTTGCTTTTGCTCTAGCAGTTGGACTCACGCCAGAAATGCTTCCAGTCATTGTCAGTGTTTCACTTGCTGCCGGGGCACGGGCGATGTCAAAACGCGGTGTTATCGTGAAAAGACTCGATGCGATTGAAGATTTCGGTGCAATGTCAGCGCTGTGCACCGATAAGACTGGCACTATCACGGAAGGACACGTCCGCTTTCTTCAAGCTGTGAATCTCACGGGAAGTGTTGACGAAGACATCGCTCGACTCGCCATAATAAATGCAACCCTTCAGCAAGGTTTTCAAAATCCTTTGGACGATGCACTACTTCAAAGTGGAATTGCAGTAGATCAAAATGTGACGCTGGTAGCAGAGATACCGTACGACTTTCAGACTCGAAGAATCACCGTCAAAGTTTCAACAGGCGAAGTCATTGTGAAAGGCGCGTTCAAGGAAGTTGCCGCTTTGTGCACATCTATCTCTCCAAGTTCACATGAGGTGTACTCAGAGCTCACGAGCAAAGGCCATCGAGTTTTAGCGCTTGCCACAAAAATCGAAGAAATCTCAACTCCCATACGTGAGTCAGATTTCATGCTGCAAGGCTTTCTCGTATTTTCTGATCCGCCAAAACCTGAATCAGTCGAAACCATAAAAGAGATGAAAGCACTTGGT
>JBDLTY010000154.1:0-2500 GCA_039805585.1 Actinomycetota bacterium
AAATAATTAGTGGAGTTCTCGCCTCATCAATCAAAATTGAGTCAACCTCATCAACTACTGCAAAATAATGTCCGCGCTGGACCAGATCTTGCTTAGTGAGGGCCATGTTGTCGCGTAGATAGTCAAACCCGAACTCGTTATTGGTTCCGTATGTGATGTCGCAGGCATACTGCGTTCTTCTAAATTCCGGATCCTGACCGGTCAAGATACAGCCAATAGTCATACCCAACGCGCGGTAAATTCTGCCCATCAACTCTGACTGATAGCCAGCCAAAAAGTCATTCACTGTTACAACGTGCACACCTCTACCAGGAATGGCGTTGAGGTAGGCAGCTAGGGTCGCAACCAGTGTCTTACCTTCACCGGTTTTCATTTCAGCAATGTTTCCAAGGTGAAGTGCTGCTCCACCCATGATCTGAACGTCAAAGTGTCTAAGGCCCAGGGTCCTTACGGAAGCTTCTCTGACTGCAGCAAATGCTTCAGGCAACAGCTCGTCCAGAGTCTCACCATTGGCAAAGCGCTCTCGCAGCGTTCTGGTCTCCCCCTTCAGCTCCTCATCGGAGAGCTGTTGGTAGTGGGGCTCAAGAGCATTTACCTCTTTAGCGATTGATTCAAGCTTTCGAAGAAGTCTGCCCTCGCCTGCGCGCAAGAGGCTATCGAGAATGGAAGCCAAGTAATACTCCTTAGTAACGGGGTAATTCTAGTCGCGGCAGCTGGCTAGTCACCCAGACTAATAACCCCGTAACTGTAGCCTTTTCGCCTATAAACAACGGCCGCCGAATCGGTCTCTGAGTCGTGGTACAGGTAGAAATCATGACCTACCAGTTCCATCTGATCGACCGCCTCTAGGGCTGTCATTGGGACTTTTTTGAAGATCTTCTTACGAACCACTAAACCCTTGGACTCCTCAACTATCGGAATCTCCCCAGTTAGCACCTCATAGTCAACAGGAGTGATGTCGAGTTCTGAAAAGTTAGAGGCTGTTAGTTCGCTAGCTCCAAGATTTTTATGTCCGCCTCCCCTGTGAACTTTTTGGCGATCTGAATATCTTCTTAGCCTCTGCAGTAGTTTTTGGAAGGCTATGTCAAAAGCCGAAAATTTATCGGATGCCTTAGCCTCTGCGCGAACAACATGGCCGGGTTCAAAAACTGTCAACTCAACTGCATCTTCTTGACCCGAACTTCGATTGTGGTCAAAGCGAGTGACTTTTATGTTCATTTCTTCCGGGCGATGAGCAAATTGTTCGACTTTGCCGGCTTTCTCGGAAACGTACTCTTTGAATCGATCTGAAATACTGAGGTTTTTTGCAGTGAATCTAATTTCCATTTTTACCTCCGCTCAGGGCAAGACCCTGAATCCAAACTACGCCCAATTGCTTAGCTGTCAAACCGAAATCCAAACCTCCTAGCCAATACGCAGGAAGCAACTACCTGATAGCCAGCTGCCTCCAATGCCCTGCGCATCTCAAGCAGCGTGGCTCCGGTGGTGGCAACATCATCAACTAAAAGAACTCTGCCCCTTCCAGGTTTGGATTGAAATGCCCGAGAGGTATTCACAAGACGATCGGGCATAGATAGTCGACGCTGGTCACTTATCTTTCTAGTTTTGCCAAGGAAGATTCGTCTGAATTTGGATAGCGCGGTCTTGCGAACCAAGCGCTCAATTGGCACAAAACCTCGCCTCCGATAATTACCCTGATTTCTTGGAGGCAACGCGTAGCAATCAAAACTCTCATACCGAGCAACTTCCATAATGAGCGAGTGCAGTAGCGATGCCAAGACACTCTCCAGTGCCATGCGGCTTTTGTCTTTATAGCTCTTCATAATCAGTTCAAGATCACCCGTCAGCTCATTTGAGTAGTAGAGATTCAGAAAAGCACCTCTATCAAGCTGAAAGCCAGGTTGCGGTAAGCATTCACTGCAAAGAGGCTTGGGTAAGCGACCACAAACAACGCACGGTGAGGGCAGTAAAAAATCGAGCAGCATGGGAGAAGTTTGAAGGAAAGCAGACTTTAGTGGGGATGCCTAGTTACTTATGTGAATAAGTCCTAGCGACCACTAGATATGTCAATAACATCCGTTTGAATGCGCTGCCAGGTGTTGCCCGAGAGAATCCAAACCTCGCCAGCCTCAGATAGGAGATAGCTATCAATTACAGCAAAGCCCGCCTCAACCACTGAGCCAGTGACCAATGGAGCAGTTCTCTGCTTTCTTGGGCCGCTGATTGGGTAGTCATAAATGCTGCCGGTTCCACTGGCGGTTTTTGAGAGAACTCTCAAAACGGTTGATTGCTGCCAGGAGACAGAGGCAACCCCGACTGCCTCCGGCTCAGTAAAGAGATTTCCAGTTAGACGAAGTGGCACTCCTTGTTGATTTCTAACAATGCCAAACATTCGGATGGACTGACCAGAGTCCGAGACCAGGACGGCTAGTCGCGCTCCCTCTGGAGAAACTGCTGCACTGATGACATTTCCTGCAAAGGGCAAAGGCAGTTCAAATCT
>JBDLTY010000155.1:0-4194 GCA_039805585.1 Actinomycetota bacterium
CAGAAACAATTGCATAAATGATCACTGAGATTTGGAAATTGAGTGATTCCACAGCATTCGTGCGAACAAGAGCAGAATCGCGACCCTTCGTCAACATGATCACGAGTGGAACGATGAACCCAAGTCCAGTAATGAGGTTAATCAGTGTGCCAAGGTGGGCGATGACTGCGAAGTTTCGGTCCCCGGAGGCATCCTGATTTCCCATCGGTGGTGGTGGCGGCGTGTATGACATAGACATCCTTTCTGCGCGCAGTTTACGGCCCAAGATTGAGCGTGAAAGCCCAACTCACCCTAAAATTGGCACTCATCACACAAGAGTGCCAAGACAAGGGGTGGTAGTGGATAGGCGACTGTCAGTGCTGCGAGCCATCGTCGAAGAGTTTGTGCGCTCCGGTGAGCCTGTTGGTTCGAAAGTAATTGCCCAAAAACATAGTCTGGGTGTCTCTCCAGCAACAATCCGCAATGACATGGCAAGCCTCGAAGATGAAGGGCTTATCACCGCTCCACACACAAGTGCGGGGCGCATCCCAACCGACTTGGGCTACAGGACATTCGTGGACAAGATTTCAAGTGTCAAACCGCTAAGCGTTGCAGAGCGAAATGCTATAGAACAATTTCTGGGCTCAGCAGTTGATCTCGATGACATTATGACGCGTACTACAAAACTTCTTTCAACGCTGACACATCAAGTTGCTGTTGTTCAGTACCCAACATTGCAACGCACGACACTGCGCCACGTCGACCTCATAGTACTTACTGACACCCGTCTCATGCTGGTTGTCATTGCCAGCACTGGCAGAGTTGAACAACAAGTCGTTGAGATTTCTGCTGGGATTACACGCACGGACATTGATGATTTGAAGCAGTTACTCAACCTTTTGTGTGCAAACAAGAATTTTTCTGATATTCCTGAAATTCTCTCAAGGGCAAAAGTCGAACATGAGGTGTTGAGAAGTCAGACAGCAGAAGTTGTTTCGAAAGCTTTGGAATCGGCAGTGGTAGAACGTGGCGAAGAGCGGGTACTCATCGCGGGCACTTCCAATCTAACGAAATTTGAGAATCTCAACACGCTCGCACCACTGCTTGAAGCGCTTGAAGAGAATGTTGTGTTGTTGAAATTGCTTGGGGAAATATCCACCGCTGAAGCACTGCAAGTTCGGATAGGAAAAGAAAATCCGATTTCAACGCTGCAGGAAACGTCTGTTGTGACCACAACGTATCGAGTGAGTGATGTGCCGGTTGCAAAACTTGGCATAGTTGGATCCACACATATGGATTATGAAGTAAACATGGCTGCCGTATCTGCAGTTGCAAGTTACATCAGTAGATTTTTGCAAGAGGCATAGACGATGAGTGTTGATTACTACGAAGTGTTAGGCGTGTCATCAGATGCCACAGCCGATGAAATAAAAAAGGCGTACCGAAAACTCGCACGAGAATTGCACCCTGATGTGAACCCAGATCCAAAAACTCAAGAACGATTCAAAGAAGTAACAACTGCGTACGAGATCTTGTCAGACCCAGAAAAGCGACGTGTCTTTGATATGGGTGGAAACCCAATGGATGAATTCGGGGACGCTTTTGGTTTTGGCGACTTTATGGGTGCGTTCTTTGGTGGCGCTTCGAGAGGACCACGACCAAGGGTTGCTCGAGGACGCGATGCCTTGATTCGTATTGAGATCGAACTGTCGGAAGCGATGTTTGGCTGCGATAAATCAATAACAGTCGATAGTGCAGTTGCCTGCACGTTGTGTAAAGGTCTAGGGACAAAGAATGGAACTGCCCCTACGCCGTGTTCATCGTGTAAAGGTAAAGGTGAGACACAAACTGTCCAACGATCATTTCTAGGTCAAGTGATGATGACTCGCGAATGTTCAACCTGTCGAGGATTTGGAACAGTAATTAGTGACCCATGTACTGAGTGTGCTACCGAAGGCAGGGTTCGCACTCGTCAAACTATCGATTTCAAAATCCCAGCTGGAGTTGAGTCAGGAAGTCGAATTCAACTTGTGGGACGAGGTGAAGTCGGTCCAGGTGGTGGACCTGCTGCAGATTTATATGTTGAGATTCATGTGGCTGAACATCCACGATTTCACCGACAAGGATTTAACTTACATTGTGATTTGCAGATTCCGATGACTGCCGCTGCGCTTGGAACTACCATGACGCTAGAGACGTTACGTGGAGAAATTGAGATAACGATTCCGCCAGGTTCGCAGACGGCAGATACCATAAAACGTAAAGGCGAAGGAATAAAGCATCTTCGTGGAAATGGCGTAGGTGATTTATATATTCACATTCACGTGTTGACACCAACAAAACTTGATGCAGAGCAAACAACATTACTCAAAAGGCTCGCGGAATTGCGTGATGAAGAATCTCCTGAAGCAGTCATGAGTGATACATCAAGTAGTTTCTTTGACCGCATCCGCGACGTATTTGGCGGACGCTAGTGGTTGATTCCTTGTTCATGATTGAAGCAGAAAAACTGAAGGACGCAGTTGCTGGTTCTATCCTGACACTCGACGGAGATGAAGGATTTCACGCGGTTTCTGTGCAACGAATGAAAATCGGAAATTCCTTGATGCTTGCAGATGGCGAAGGGAAACTCGCTCACTGTGAAGTAGAAGAGGTTGAGGGAAAATCTTTACTTCGAGCAAAGGTGTTAGCGCTAACCATAACTCCGCCACCACAACCTCGTGTCGTTGTAGTTCAGGCTTTACCAAAAGGAGATCGTGGCGAACTTGCAGTTGAGTTGCTTACTGAGGTAGGCGTCGATGTCATCGTTCCTTGGGCAGCGCAACGTTGCATCGTTAAGTGGGAAGGTGAAAAGGCTGAGAAAGGCGTGAAGAAGTGGCGTACCGCTGCCCGTGAAGCTTCAAAGCAATCGCGACGCGCCAATGTCCCGCAAGTGACGAACCTTGCCCAAACGTCAGATGTTGCGCGATTAATTTCAGAAACTAGCCATGCCTTCGTCTTACACGAAACAGGTCCTGTGAAACTCTCCAGTGCTTCAATTCCATTACAAGGGGATGTGCTACTAGTGGTCGGTCCAGAAGGTGGGCTGACCGATGATGAATTACAGCAGTTCACGGAACAGAGCGGGAAAATCGTGAGGCTCGGTCCAACTATTTTGCGTACCTCCACAGCGGGTACAGTGGCGGCAGGTATTGTGATGTCTCGAACGAATCGGTGGCTTTAAATGTCGGACTGTATATTCTGCAAAATCATTGCAGGGGATATACCTTCCGCTGTGGTATTCGAAAATGAGGATTTCATTGCCTTCAATGACATCCAACCTGTTGCGCCAATTCATATTGTGGTAGTCCCCAAAGTACACGATTCAAATCTGAGCGAATTCGCAGCGAATTCACGAGCTAATTTCCTCGATGCCATTTCCCTAACGGCGAAAACTTTTTCTCACAATGGTTATAGAGTCATTTTTAATACAGGTAGTGACGCTGGACAAACAGTTTTTCATGTTCACGCGCATATTTTGGCCGGCGAAAGGCTCTCTGGCTTGAATGGGAATGTGGAATAGCTGTGGTTGAGAGCGTCATCATCGTGCCATCGAGTATTTCAATGGTTTCCATTGTCGGATCATCCGATGAAATCCTCAAGACAATCGAACAACAAGTTCCACAAGCAAATATCCTAGTTCGAGGAAATGAAATTCACATCAAAGGTGAAAGCGAAGATGTGGCACTACTTGATCAACTCTTCGCTGAACTCCAGGTGATTGTTCGTACCGGTGCAACATTGAATCCTGAGGCAGCTATTCGTTCAATTCAAATCCTTCGGCAGGAAAACGCTTTGACACCATCAGATGTGCTTACCACTGGAATTCTCAGCAATCGCGGGCGAACGATTCGTGCAAAGACATTGAATCAGAAGAAGTACGTTGATGCAATTGACAACCATACGATTGTGTTCGGCCTTGGTCCGGCGGGAACTGGAAAGACATATCTTGCCGTTGCAAAGGCAGTTCAAGCCCTTCAAGCAAAGCGCATCAACCGTATTGTGTTGACACGGCCCGCAGTTGAAGCAGGTGAACGACTTGGATTCCTGCCCGGAACGCTCAGTGAAAAAATCGATCCGTATCTGCGGCCGCTCTATGATGCACTTCACGACATGATTGAACCCGAAAAAATTCCTCGACTGATGACAAGTGGCACGATTGAAGTGGCACCTTTG
>JBDLTY010000156.1:0-10348 GCA_039805585.1 Actinomycetota bacterium
ACATATCGGTTGTTCGCGACGGTCGAATTGCTTTAGGTCCATCGACGTTTGAAATCCCGAAGAACAAAATTACTGCTCTCATTGGCCCTAATGGCAGTGGCAAAAGCACATTACTGCACGCCATAGCTGATCTCCTACCACTAGCAGCCGGCGAATTGAAGGTGCTCGATGACCGAGCACAAGAGGCGAAATCTGAGATAAGTTATGTATTTCAGCACCAACCACTGCTTCAACAAACACCAATGACAGTTCGCAAAATGGTGGAAATTGGGCGTTGGCCAAAGAAGTCATTCTGGCAACGACTATCAAGTGAAGATAAGACGATTGTAGATGAAGCAATGGAACGACTCAACATTGAAGATTTAGCCGCAAGACCAGTTACACAACTTTCAGGCGGACAACTACAACGAGTCTTCGTCGCACAAGCAGTCGCGTCATCACACACCCTGCTTCTACTTGATGAACCTTTGACTGGACTTGATGTTGTGAGTGCGAAAATTATTGATGACTTAATCCATGAAGAGCCAGAGCGCGGGTGCACTGTCATTCTCACAACACACGACATTGATGAAGCACGCGTGGCGGATTATGTGCTCTTACTCTCTGGCTCAGTGATTGCAAGTGGGACACCCCACGAAGTACTGACACAGAAAAATCTAGAACTTGCCTATAAGACTGCAGCACTTCATCGAACAGATGATATCGGGTTCGAATTTGGAGCAGATCACCACTAATCAATCGTTACGATGATTCGATTCTTTTTATTGAGCCTTACATTGACTTTGACGAGAGCACGACTTGCAGGTGGCTGAAGAACTGCACCAGTGGTTGAATCGAAGATTGCGCCGTGGCGCGAGCAGACGATGCGATTATTACTCGCACCATTCAAACTCTGCCCCTCATGCGTGCAAGCTGCAAGAAATCCTCTGACCTGCTTTTGCTGAGGGCGGGTTACTAGAACACGCTTTCCGCCAACTGTGTAGACCTTGCCACCTTTAACTGGAATATCTGTGAGTTTGCCAACCCTGAAATTCTTCGTGGGAAGAACATTTGGAATCGATTTCAGAATTGGAAGTGTTGCTAGAGCACTGAGGCCCATTGAAATAAATGATCGTCGAGTTTGCATAGTTTGAGAGTAGCACCTAGAGCCAGATTATGCCTGCGTACGCTCTTCCTGGATGCTATTTCCTCCGTCAACGATGACGTTTTGTCCGGTTACATAGCTCGCCTCCCTGCTTGAGAGAAACAGGATGACTGAGGCGACCTCTTCAGCAGTAGCACTTCGCCCAAGTGGGGTGTGTTTTCCTTCTTCGCTCTCATGAGGTAATTGGCTAGCGGTCGCAATCCAGCCCGGAGAGACTGCGTTACAAGTGATACCAAATCGAGCCTCGTCAAGTGCAAGTGATCGGACCATGCCAATCAAGCCAGCTTTGGCGGTTGCATATGCAACATCGTTCCGCATAGCCATCACACTCCCAGTCACACTTGAAACCATAACAATTCGTGAATGTTCACCATTTCGCAAAAGCGGCAATGCCTTTTGGGTCACAAGAAAGGCAGTCGTGAGATTTCGTTCGATTGATTTTTCAAATCCAGATAATTGGAGATTGATTAGTGGTGCAACTTCATTTGATGTTTCGGCTGGTGATGCAACACTGGTCATTCCTGCATTGTTGACAAGCACATCTAAGCCGCCGAGTTCGTTCTGCACTACCTCAAGCAGGTGCTGCGCTTCGGCCTCATTCGTGAGATCAGCAACCACTGCTCTCGAGGTATCCAGTCCAAGATCTCTGGTCCGATCGAAAATTCGATCTGACGTGGAGGTAATCACTACCTGTGCGCCGAGCGCCGAAAGCATTTTGGCCGTTGCGAAACCAATTCCTTGGTTTGAACCAGCACCAGTGATGAGCACTCGTCTATTTTGGAAATCAAACACATCACCATTTAACCCTACGTGGTCAAGAAGTACGAGTGTGTTCTACGATTTGCCCCACACGGGAGTCGAGATGACTGAGAGGGTGGAAAGTCCACCGACCGTCATACCAGTTGGGTAATGCCAACATGGAAGGAAATTATGTTTACCTTTAGTGCACTTTCAATCACACTTCCCGAGATATTTTCACAAACTTTGCTCGAAGTATTCGGCTATCAACTCACGCTTCTTGAGTTACTTGCAACCATTGCGTCGCTCATCGGAGTATCACTTGGCGTCATTGGCGCTCGCATTACCTGGCCCTGGTGGGTTAGTGGCTCGGTACTCTATGGATTGCTCTTCTGGCAATGGGAACTCTATGCAAGCGCACTCTTGCAAATTGTTTTCATCCTCGCAGGCATCTGGGGATGGTTTGGCTGGGGGCCGCGTGGTGCAGAACCATCCAAATTGAAAACTTCAGAGCGAATGCTATGGCTCTTTGCAGTAGTTTCTTTGTGGGTTGTACTCACTCCATTGTTTTCAAACCTAGGTGCCGCAGCCACAACTCTAGACACGTTCATCTTGGTCGGTAGCCTCATTGCACAAATCTTGATGGTGCTTGAAAAGTACGAGGCTTGGATTATTTGGTTTGTCGTCGATGTGGTCGGAACGATTCACTACTGGCGACAAGATTTGTGGTTCACATCGCTGCTCTACGCAGTATTCACAATTGTTGCAATCTTTGGCTTCAAACGATGGCTGCGAGAATCATATGCACGATCTACTACCTAACATTCAATCAGCCCTTTCAACATCTCTACCGCGACTTGGATTGTCACATCTTCTAACTATTGATGGACCAACAGGTGCAGGTAAAACGTCACTTGCGAAAACTCTTGCAGATAGTTTTGAGGATTCATTAATCCTGCATATGGACGACTTGTATGCTGGGTGGGAAAACGCACTCAATGACGAACTCTTCGAGCGCATTATTGGGCAAATCATGAATCCAGTCGTACTGGGAGAACCACTGAACTATCAAGTATTTAATTGGTACACATATCAGTTTGACACCTGGCGAAGTGAGCCTGCACCTTCCCTCTTAATCCTTGAAGGCGTAGGCGCCTCTCACTCGTACCTTCGGGAATGGATTTCGTACTCGATTTTCATTGATGTTGATGATGCTCGAGGACTTGAACGGGTGAAAGCGCGAGATGGAGATGTTGTGGCTGGGTTCATTCCTGCCTGGCAAAGGATGCAGTCAGCATATTTTCAAGAGCAGGACCCAAAATCCTTCGCGAATCTTGTGCTTGAAAACTAAGTATTACTGAAGTAACTCTTGGAGTAAGGCATCGAATTCGCGTGCTGCAAGTTGCGCCTCAAGTCCAGCAATCACTTGCACAGGAATTCCCTCTGAATTTGCATCAACAATTGCATCAGAAAGGGTGATCTGATTCTTCAAGACAAGTTTCGGGTACATGGAGCGCAATTCCTTCACCCTGAATTTCGATTCAGCGCTTCCATCAACTTTATTCAGTACGACACGAACCGAACGCAAGGCTGAGTCGGCAATTTGTGGGGCACTGAGTGCAAATTCAACCGCTTCACTTGCAGTGCGCAATGAGAAGAGTGATGGTTCAGCCACGACTACTACCTGTCGTGCCAAACCGATTGCATCAAAAGTTAAAGAGTTCAATGCTGCGGGGGCATCAATCAACACGAGGTCGTATGCACTCAAATCCCCTGCCGAATGAACTAAACGAAATGGTGAGGTTGCCGGTTCCACAAATGTCTCAACTCGACTCAAAGTGCGATTTGATGGCACGATACGAATGCTGCCTGCCCACTCTTTCCACGATGTCAAAACTGAGATTTCAGCAAGTTTCTTTGAATAGTAGGCATCGAGGGCAGTTAACGCAGAATTTCGATCCAACGCAGAGAGCGTCAATGATCCTTGAGGGTCAAGATCAATCAGCAATACATTCATTCCTCGGTTAGCTGCCGCCCCTGCTAATCCAAGCAACGTGGTTGTCTTTCCAACACCACCTTTACCAGAGAGAATCGCAATACTGTGTTTAGCAGGGATATTCTCCGCTGAGATGTCGCTCCTCACTGCTTTGGTGCTTTCAGGTACAGCAAAGAGTTGCTTGATTGCATTGACAAATCCGGAGGTCGACATGGTCCTAGTCCTTCAAGAGATTCTTAAATTCGTTCGGTAGTGTAATTGATTCTCCCCGTTCTTCCGCTGCACGCTTAGCCGGATTTCCACTTTTTGACTTCTTTTTCTTCGGTGGTGAGGATTTTTGCTTTCCCCTTGCAGGCATTTGCGGTAAGCCAACACCTGCTGGCACTTTTCCTTGCGCCATTTGTTTCATGACTTTAGCCGCTTGCGTGAAACGATCAACCAGGGAGTTCACATCGCTCACTTGCATACCTGAACCCTTGGCAATTCGAAGCCTTCTGCTTGCATTCAAAATTTTCGGATCGCGCCGTTCACCAGGAGTCATTGATTGGATGATTGCTGCGGTTCGCTTCATCTCATCATCATCAATTTGATCAAGCTGACCTTTCATTGCGCCAGCACCAGGCAACATTGAGAGCACTTTTGATAGTGGCCCCATATTTTTCAGAGCATTCATCTGCTCGAGAAAATCCTCAAGATTGAATTCCTCGCCAGATTCAAGTTTGTCCTGAAAGCGCTGTTTTTGCTCTTCATCAAGTACATCCTCAGATTTTTCAATGAGAGTCTGCATATCCCCCATGTCAAGGATTCTTGATGCCATTCGATCAGGGTGAAACACCTCGAAATCGGTGAGCTTTTCTCCTATCGATGCGAACAGAATCGGTTTTCCTGTTACACGCTTCACGGAAAGTGCCGCACCACCTCGAGCATCACCATCAAGTTTGCTCAGAACAATTCCATCAAAGCCAACTTGTTGCATGAAGGCATCCGCCGTTACTACCGCGTCCTGTCCGGTCATGGCATCAATCACAAAGAGCACTTGATGAGCACTTGTAGTGTCGCGAATTTCGCGAACTTCTTTCATTAATTCTTTGTCAATAGCCAATCGCCCGGCGGTATCGATAATCACAATGTCATGAACTTTTTGTTCCGCGAATTTCACCGCCGCTTTGGCAACTTTAATTGGATTGCCTTTACCGTTTCCAGGTTCCGGCGCGAAAATTTTGACACCTGCCAACTCCGCAACTTTTTCTAATTGGTTCACCGCATTTGGTCGCTGTAAATCAGCTGCCACGAGTAATGGAGTGTGTCCCTGTTTTTTGAGATAGAGAGCCAGTTTTCCCGCAAGAGTTGTCTTTCCCGCACCTTGTAAACCGACGAGCAAAACGACGGTAGGTGGGCGCTTACTAAACGTCAGTGACGTTGTGACACCACCCAAAACTGCCAGCAATTCATGGTGCACGATTCGAGTGAGCTGCTGGGCGGGATTGAGCGTACTTGACTTCTGAAGTTCAAGCCCTTGCTCCAATACAACCTGACAAAACTCATCAACGACGCTCAGTGCCACATCTGCTTCGAGCAGTGATAGTCGAAGTTCTCGCACGAATGCTTCAACATCACGTGCAGCTATGGTGCCTTTAGATTTGAGTTTTCTTAAACTTGAATTTAATCGCTGGGTTAATTGATTAAACATAGCTACGCCAAGAGTTCATCGATAAATGTTTCAGGTTGAAAAATTGCAAAGTCATCCAGTCCTTCACCGTTTCCAACAAACTTGATTGGCACATCCAAAACCTTTTGAATCGCGAAAATCACACCACCTTTGGCCGAACCATCAAGTTTGGTGATGATTAAGCCAGTGACATCAACTGCCTCTGAAAATGTTTTCGCTTGGACGACACCATTTTGTCCCGTGGTCGCATCGAGCACAAGAAGAACATCAGTGACATGTGCATGCTTTTCAATGACACGCTTCACTTTGGAGAGTTCTTCCATCAAATTTGTTTTCGTATGTAAGCGACCAGCCGTGTCGACAATCAATACATCGGCGTTGTGATTCTTCGCATAGGTTGCCCCTTCGAAGGCGACGGATGCAGGGTCGGCCTCATTTGATCCAACAACCACATGGACACCGCTTCGCTCAGCCCAAGTTTTGAGCTGTTCTACTGCTGCAGCGCGGAAGGTATCCCCAGCCGCAAGAACAACTTTCTTTCCCTGTTTACTCAAGTAATGGGCAAGTTTTCCAACTGATGTGGTTTTGCCTACCCCATTTACACCTACAACGAGTATGACTTGAAGTGGTGCTGAATTCAGGTAGTTGTCAGCATGCTGCATCAGGCGTGCTTTCAATACTGCTCGAAGGTTTTCAAATGTTGGCTCAGTTTTCTTGAGATCACTAATAATTGCTTCACTTGCTTCAATACCAACATCTGCCATTATCAAGATGTCGTGGATATCTTCAAGAACCTGATTCTTCTCGGCATTGATACTTCGAAGTTGCGCTCCGATTCCTGTGACTAGACCCTTGCGCTTTGGACTTGACTGAGATCCACCCTGTTTTCGACTACCGAAAAACAAACCAATGATGAGCAGTATGCCAAGTGCTATGCCAATGACACCAAAGTCCATTAGACCTCCGCAGGTTGATGCTCAGAAAGTCGCTGACTAATCACAGCTGAGATTCCATCACCACGCATACTTACGCCATACAGTGAATCAGCAATCTCCATCGTTCGCTTTTGATGAGTGATAATGATTAACTGTGAGTTAGCACGAAGCTCACTCAATTCATTAATCAGACGGCCCAAATTCGCATCATCCAGAGCCGCTTCAACTTCATCAAGCACATAGAACGGACTTGGTCGGGCTTTGAAAAGTGCTATCAGGAATGCAACAGCTGTCAACGAACGTTCGCCACCTGAAAGCAGTGACAGCCGCTTGAGTTTCTTGCCAGGTGGTCGAGCCTCAATATCAACGCCGGCGAGAAGTATGTCATCGGATTCAGTCAAGATGAGTTGGCCTTCACCGCCTGGGAAGAGTCGATCAAAGATGATTTTGAATTCCCGAGCAGTATCATCATAGGCAGATTGCAATACTGAGGTGATTTTCTCATCCACATCTTTAATGATTGCCATCAGGTCATTCTTTGATTTGCGCAGATCATCAAGTTGTTCATTGAGGAACTTATGCCGTTCCTCAAGAGCCGCGAATTCCTCAAGAGCAAGAGGATTGACTTTTCCGAGGAGATTGATTGCCTTTTCTGCCGCTTTAAGTCGTTTCTGTTGCTCTTCCCTAACGTATGGGTATGGCTCTGGTGCTGGGGCGTTCGGATCAATCTCATCTCCAGGTGCGGCAGGAGTTGGTTCGACAAGCACTGTGGGACCGAATTCACGTATCAAGGTTTCTGCATCAAGCCCAAGTTCTTCCATTATCCTGTTTTCAAGGTTTTCAACTTTGATACGGGCTTCAGCACGTGCGACTTCGTCTCGATGGACATCACTGACCAATTGTTCAAGTTCTACGGAGAGTTCCCGGATGCTTTGTCGGGCTGCTGCCATTTCAACATCGCGAGCATCACGAGTCAATTCAGCAGCTGTTCGCGTTTCAACCGCACGTTGAATTGCATCTTCAAGTAGTGGCATCGCGACATCCAGTGCTTTGACGATGGCTTCAGCGCTTGCGATTTGTCGGAGGCGTTGTGCCTGACGCTGAGCGTAGCGTTCGCGCTTTTCGCGCTCTTCGCGCAATTGTCGTTGAAGGGAATCGATTGACGCAGCAAGAGCTGCTTCACGTTCTTCACTTGTTCGAAGCGCAAGTCGAGCCTCAACCTCTTGGGCACGCTGTAATTCAACATCACTTTGAAGGCGATCCTTATAAACCGTGGAGATTTCACTCTCGGTCGGATTCTGTTCAGCATTTGAAAGTCGCTCTTGGAATGCTTTCAGTGCGTCGTAGTCTGCTTGGAGTGCAACTTCTGAATCCGCGACTGCCTTACGTAAGCGCACTTCTTGTTCGCGAGCGATTCGCACTTCGTTATTCAAATGAGAGAGTAATTGTGTGAGCGCAGCAAATTCGGCATCAGATTCATGCAATCCTGTGAGCGTTGCATCAAGTCGTTTTTGACGTTCTTTTAGTTCCTCCGTGGCTCGAACTTGTTCAAAGGTTATTCGCTCTATTTCGTGATCTAATTGGGAAACTTTCGTTTTGCTTTCTTCGAGTGCTGTTTGAAGTTCCAGTAGGCCCGGAGCGTGCTTTGAACCACCAGATGTGGTTTTTCGACCCAAAACATCGCCATCCTTGGTCACTGCCGTTGCATGGCCACGCTCGTTGACAATCTCTTTCGCTATATCAATGGAGTCAGCAATCACAACGCCATGCAACAAGTTATGAACAGCCGTTCTGATAACAATGTCGACCTCAATCACATCTGTTGCCTTCACCGCACCACTTGGCAGTCGACGGCCGACTAAATCTTCGCCAAGATCATTCGTGTTCGCGATTAAGAATGTTGCACGGCCCGCTGAGGTACGTTTCAGGTGTTCAACTGCCGCGAAAGCGCTTGTAACATCGCTTACTGCTACTGCGTCAACTGCCTCGCCAAGTGCTCGTGAGATTGCAACTTCGTATCCAGGCGTCACTTTTATCAGTGTCGCTACTGATCCAAGTACACCAGAAACTTCATTACTGAGGGCAAGGATGCGCTCCTCTGGGCTCGTGGAATCAAGCGTCATTTCAAGCGTTTCAATACGTGCAAGTTGCGCATCTTTCGCTGAAATTGCTTGCCGTAATGCTGACTCAAGTTCTGTTACTTTCGCTTGCGCTTGGTCGAAAAGATTTTGCGCGGATTCAAAGGCATCATCAAGCGAGACTTCACCTGCATTCAGCGATGCAACTTTTGCCTCTTCGGCCTTGAAGTCAGTTTCGGCCTGTAAGGCCCGCGCATGCGCTGCTGCTATTTCTTGCTCTAAGCGCTCAATTTCCGCTTTTCGCGTTTGAATTCGCTGCTCGATTGCATGAATTTGACCTTCAAGTTTGACGATACCTTCACGGTAGTCATTGAGTGCTTGTTGTTTTTGTTCAACAATTCGACTTTCTTCAACAAGATCTGCTTCGGTTTGTGCGCGTCGTTCGCTGATTTGCTCTAACTGCCCGCGCCCCTCTTTTACTTCGCCTTGCAATTTCACCAAATCGACACCAAGTTCACGAAGTTGAGCTTCGACAGCATCAGGATCTAGTCCAAAAACTATTGCCTCTTCTTCGGCTTGGTTTCGTGATCGTTCCTGGGCAATTCGTAAGGTGCCTAGGTAGCGCTCTCTTAACCCACTGAGTGCTAACCAAATTTCGTTCGCCGCCGTGATCGCAGGTGCATCTGCTTTGATTTCGGCTTCAAGTACGAGTTCGCGTGCGCGAAGGTCTGACAATTTCGCTTCAACTTCACCTCGACGTTCTCGAAGTGCTGTCTCATCAGCAATTTCAGCCTCAAGTTGTTCCTTGAGAGTCAATAAATCATCCGCATATAGACGCGACTTTGCATCGCGAACTTCCCGCTGGATGACATCGGCCCTGCGGGCAACTTCGGCTTGCTTTCCAAGTGGAGTGAGTTGCCGACGAAGTTCGTTTGTCAGGTCGGTGAGTCGTACGAGATTGCCTTGCATTGCTTCAAGTTTGCGCAGGGTTTTCTCTTTACGTTTTCGGTGTTTGAGTACACCGGCAGCTTCTTCAATAAACCCGCGACGTTCCTGTGGTGTTGCGCGGAGAATGGAATCAAGTTGGCCCTGTCCGACAATGACGTGCATTTCACGTCCAATTCCAGAATCTGAAAGCAATTCTTGAATGTCGAGCAATCGGCATGGCTCGCCATTGATGGCATATTCTGAACCACCACTTCGAAACATGATTCGAGAAATTGTTACTTCTTGAAATTCAATTGGCAATGCACCATCGGAGTTGTCGATGGTCAAGATAACTTCGGCGCGACCAAGAGCACCACGTTCTGTAGTACCTGAGAAGATGACATCTTCCATTTTCCCACCGCGCAAAGTTTTTGCTCCTTGTTCACCCATCACCCATGACAGTGCGTCCACGACATTGGATTTGCCAGATCCATTTGGCCCAACAACACAGGTGATTCCTGGCTCAAATTCAAGCGTGGTGGTGGAAGCAAACGACTTGAATCCCTTCAGGGTCAAGCTCTTCAGATGCACGGATGCTCCTTGGGTGAGAAATCAGGGCAAACCCTACCGAGAACCCCTAGGGCGTGGTTGACACCGTGGGCAGCGAAAGGAGGAGCGATTTGACCAGGCTTCCCGCACAATCAATCTGCCGCATCGACTACAGGGTTCCTCCTCTTGCCCATAGGCATTCAACTCGACATCAAACCAGCCACTTTCCCCATTCACATTAACGTAGAGGTCATCAAAACTCGTGCCGCCGGCACTAATGGCATTGGCCATAACCGTTTTGGCAGCGTTCAG
>JBDLTY010000157.1:0-3373 GCA_039805585.1 Actinomycetota bacterium
GCGGAAAACGTCGGAATAGTGCAGAAAAGCGCAACAATGACAACAACATCTATTCCGACGACATCAAGCCACATCAATCCGAATACATATTGCAAGAACCCAAAAACACTCCACAGCAAAATCCACCTTCGCCTTGGAGCGGTGTAGGTTAGTGAGAACATCCCAACTAAGCAGAAGAGGACAAGCAGCAATGGCAATTCAGTTCGAAATGCTAACCCTGAAATAACTCCAAGGCATAACGCACTGATAAATCGAAGCATCAGTGGACGACAATGATGTCTCTAGGTCGATTATTGCAAACTATCGGCCCAGCGTTACTACTGATTACTATGTCCTCAATTCGGGCACCAAATTTACCTTCAATGTAAAAGCCAGGTTCGATACTGAATGCGTTACCGTCGACAAGTTTCTGAGTATTGCCTTGCACAATGTATGGATCTTCGTGAGTTTGAAGTCCTATTCCATGTCCCGTTCGGTGAATGAAGTATTCGGACAAGTTTGCCGCAGCTAAGGTATCTCGAGCAATACTATCGACACTTTCACACGATGTGCCCACGATTGCGCCTTGCAATGCCTTCATTTGCGCCTCTTGTAAAACGTCATACATATCCTGAAACTCTTCGGACACTTCATCTACAACATACATGCGTGTACAGTCGCTGCAGTAGCCGCTCGGCATTGTTCCTCCAATGTCAATAACGATGACGTCACCGGATTGGACGACGCGATCGGAAAGTTCATGATGAGGCGATGCTGAATTCGGGCCACTTGCGACAATCACAAAATCCACAGTCTCGTGCCCAGATTCGAAGATGAGAGATTTGATTTCTTCGCCAATTTGTCGCTCCGTGCGACCCTTGAATTGTATAGTTGCTACACGCTCATGAACCCAATCAATCGCTTTGCCGGCTTCAATTATGGCTTTGATTTCAGATGGATCCTTGATGGTTCGAACAACATTGATGATTGATGTTGCGTCTGCAAATTGCGAGGTCTGCATTTTTGCTTGAAATTTAAGAAGCTTCTCACTCCACATATATGGGTCCACGGCTATTGAGCCTGAAGCAATGCTTGCGACCAAATCAACCGGATTCTCAGTTTCTGTAAAACTCGTTATGTCGCAGTCGATGCTGACATGCTCTTTGGCGAGCATCAATTCAAGTCGAGGCACAATTAAGTGCGGCTTGCCGTTTGTGGGAATTAACAAGATTGTAAGCCGTTCAAGTGGAAGCGCTTTATAGCCAGTTACATAGCGAAAGTTCGGACTTGGCGTCAGAAATACCCAGTCAAAGTTTTGACGTCGCATTTCGCCTTGCAGAGAATCAATTTTGTTTACCATAGGCTTAAGGTACTAGAGAAGCAAGAAGGAGCTCATATGTCGAGCACGCTCGTGGTAGATATCGCGACGGTCTACTACAGAAGCTTCTATTCGCTACCTGAATCGATGGTCTCCCCCTCAGGCCAACCAATCAATGCCATACGTGGGTCACTGGATGCTCTTTTTATGTTCCTTGAGCGCTACCAACCCTCAAACATCATCACGTGTTGGGACTACGACTGGAGACCTGACTGGCGTGTTGAACTTATAGACAGCTACAAAACAGCTCGAACAGAGGAAGACGGCGGAAGCACGATTCCAGACTCATTGAGCGATCAAGTAGATATCTTGCACGATTTGCTCATTGAATTAGGTATTCCAGTAGTAGGGATAGAAGGATTTGAGTCGGACGACATTGTCAGCCACTTCACGCGAAACATTACAACACCTGTTGACGTGGTTTCTGGCGATAAGGACCTTTTTCAGCTCATCAATGATGAGTTGAAAAATCGTGTCCTCTACATCGGAACTGGATTTTCGAAGCATACCCAAGTTACCGACTCGTATCTCAAAGATCGTTTTGGAATCGTTGGGTCACAATACGGTGACTTCGCTGTGCTTCGTGGAGATGCCTCTGATGGCTTGCCTGGCGTGAAAGGCATCGGTGAAAAAACAGCGGGTACTTTGATTAGTGAATTTGGCACTCTCGACAACCTATTACAGGCAGCGAAGTCCTCAGATTCAAGAATCAAGCCAAAAGTTTTGGAATCTTTGTTAGCTCATGAAGATTACATCCAGCGAGCACGACAGGTCGTCATTTTGAACAGAGAACTCGATTTAGAAATACCTGAAGTTTCACCAATTGCAGATACGAACCTAGTTAAAGAATTGGGATTAGATCCCCAATTGAAGCGTTGGCAAGAATTGCAGAAGTCACTCTTCAAAATCTGAAACAACGAGAATTCCACGCTTCAGGGTATCAATTGAAGATTTCGCAAGCGCTGACACATTTGGGATTCCTAGATGAGCAATTTGCTCCAATAAATCAAGTAGTCGACGCATAGAGCGAACAAAATCACCAGCTGAAATCTCGCTCTTTGAAAGAAGTTCCGTCAATCGAACACCTTTTGACCATTGGTGGACGCTCCACGCAAATCCCCCATCGATGTTTTGTCCCGATCGGTATCCAAAGCGATCCTCTACTTCAATCAGATGCTGTTGAATATGCTGAAACTCCAGTAATAGCGAACGGAATTCGGGGTGGTGCAACCGAGGCCCTCGTTGATCTCGATCTGAACGAGATTCGAATACCAACGTACTCATTAATGCAGCAAAAATGTGAGAATCGACACCTTCAAAGTCAACAGTTTGCAATACTTGCGACAAAAGTAACTCAGATTCCGTATGTATGCGACGCAACATTTCGGCAGAAGGTTTGAGTTCATATGAGTTGCCTACTTGTTGCAGGTACCCCAACTCCAGCAGAATCTTCACGATTCGTTCAAAATCTTTGCGTAGCACGTTTGTTCTACGAGCAATAGATAGCTCTAAACGTTCTTGCTCCTTCTTTGCAGTCAGCCAGCGCTCACCCCAGCGCGCATGCTGATCACGGTCATTGCAATGATGACAGGGATGGCTTCTCAAACTAATCCGTAATGCGTCGAGGTCATGATTCGACGAGCCAGTGGGGCTTGAAAAGTGCCATAGTTGTTCAAGAAGGTTCGTTTGCTTCTTTTTTGGATTGAATGACTCCTTCAATCGAATTCGTCCAATTACAGGTGGATTTCCTTGAAGGATACCCGTTTTACCTTTGGCATCTAATGTGAGATATGACCTTTTCCCGCGTGCATCTTGTTTGATCTGGGTGATGATTGCCGGCAAGGAGTGTCTGCCGCGAGATAATTCAATGACGTCGCCCCTGACATACGTGATCGGTTTGATGCTCTTACCCTTTTCAATGTCAGTAATTTTGCGGCGCAACTCCATATACTCAAGAAAGTCACCTTGGTCGCACTGCATAGCTTCGAAGAACCCTTGAATTCCCTCGTCATATTT
>JBDLTY010000158.1:0-2772 GCA_039805585.1 Actinomycetota bacterium
CCAGACGTCACACACAGGTTGCCATTTGACCTGAAAACTATTGCATGGTTCCACGCAGACATCTTGTGGTTGTTCCTGGGACTACTTGTAGCGCTTTGGATAATTGCGAAATTCTCCAGTCATCAGTTATCTGAATCAGCAATGAAATGGTTGCGCATAGTTAGTTTCGTAACGATTCTTCAAGGAACACTTGGCTATGTGCAGTACTTCGCTTCACTCCCCGAACTACTTGTTATCCTCCATGTGATTGGAGCAGTATTAGTGTGGAATTTTGTACTTCGACTTAGTTACGAGTTACGCTATCAGCGCAGCAAGCCCTACGGCAAGAAAAATGACGGATAAATACGTAATTGAAGCGTGAAATACTTTCATTGACATTGATTCGAATAGGTCCTCATCGGATTCCACACTTCGTAATCTGTAGGTGAGAACGAGGAACCAGATTCCTGCGACAATACTCGTTACTGCATAGATGGGGCCGAGTGAAATTATTAATGCCAAACTTGTTGCAACCATTATCCAGCTATAGCGAATAATTGCCTTTGTTACAACTGAATTCGAAGCAACAACAGGAAGCATGGGCACCTGCGCCACAGCGTACTGTTCACGGTACTTAATGGATAGAGGCCAGTAATGCGGAGGCGTCCAAAAGAAAACAATCATGAACAGAGCTAACGGTTCCCAACTTAAGGATCCGGTTACTGCCGACCAACCAATCAAAACGGGAAAGCAACCTGCTATTCCGCCCCACACGATATTCTGACTTGTTCTTCGTTTAAGCAAGAGCGAATAGACCCCGACATAAAAAAGGATTGCGCCAGCAGCAAGTGCAGAAGCAACAGCATTTGTAAATGCACCAAGAATGACAATAGAGACCAGAGATAAGGCCAAACCGAAGATGAGTGTATTTCGCTTTGAAATTGCTCCACTTGCTGTTGCACGGTGAGCAGTTCGAGGCATTAACGCATCAATATCAGAATCGACAAAGCAATTCAGTACGTTTGCCCCAGCCGCAGCAAACGCTCCACCTATGAGCGTTGCGATTGCAATTCGTAACTCAGGAAAACCGCCTGCTGCAAAAATCATGGTAGGAACAGTTGTCACGAGCAGAAGTTCAATGATGCGAGGCTTTGTGATAACAATGTAGTCACGCAGTGTTGTCCTTGTTAGGGTCTGCACGATTCACCTCAAATCCTGGGCAGAGAATACGGTGTCTTGGGACGCCGCGCCCTTCTGGGTAAGTAGGCTTTGAGGTGGTGGTGAGAGATGTCACAGAATCTTTGGAATGAATTAGATGAACGTGCAATCGCTATGTCGAGGGCACTTGCGATGGATGCAGTTCAAAAAGTTGGAAATGGTCATCCTGGAACGGCAATGGCCCTTGCCCCGTGTGCGTACCTCCTTTTTCAAAAACACCTTAGACACTCACCTGAAAATCCATCATGGTTTGCTCGTGATCGTTTTGTACTCTCTATCGGCCATAGCAGTCTGACTCTCTATGTTCAACTCTTCCTGTCAGGCTACGAGCTTTCACTCGAGGATCTAAAACAGTTTCGAACAAAAGGTAGTAAAACTCCAGGTCACCCAGAATTTGGTCATACTCAAGGGGTTGAAACAACGACGGGCCCACTTGGTCAAGGTGTAGCCAATGGTGTCGGTATGGCGATGTCCATCAAGCGAATCCAACAGGTTGTTAGCAGTGAAACATTCAGCAATACATACGACCCGTTCGTTTATGTGCTAGCAGGTGATGGGTGTCTGCAGGAGGGTGTAAGCGCTGAAGCGTCTTCCCTTGCTGGCCATCTTGGACTTGATAATTTCATCCTGATTTATGATTCCAACAACATCTCAATAGATGGCGACACGAATCTGGCCTTCAGTGAGGATGTCCTCAAACGATACGAAGCATACGGTTTCGACGTCTTTGATGTTCCACGACTTCCTGATGGCGATATTGATTGCGTAACCTTGGATCACGCTCTCACGCAAGCCAGAGTTCGTAACGGTAAGCCCAAGTTCATTCGTATGCATTCGACGATAGCCTGGCCAGCACCAAATGCCCAAAACACAGCAAAGTCACATGGATCTGCAATTGGCTCTGAGGAAATAGCACGTACGAAAGAACTGCTTGGAATTGATCCAGCGCAAGATTTCTACATCGATGAAGCATCTCTTCAGCATGCTCGCAAAGTGAAAGAGCGCGGAAAAGAACAGCAGAAGAATTGGGAATCGTTCATGATGGATTTCAAAGCCTCTGAGCCTCTCGCCTATAAAAATTATCAATCACTCTTTGAGAGTGATGTCGACTCAATTTCTCTTCCTGAATGGAAAATTGGTGAAAAAGTTTCAACCAGAAAAGCTTCGGGGAAAGTTTTGAACACATTAGTTGCTCACTCTAGGTCACTTTGGGGTGGCTCAGCTGATTTATCTGAAAGTAACTCAACCCACATTGAAGGTGGAGGCTCGGTAGATCGTGACAACTTCAGTAATGCAAATCTTCACTTTGGAATTCGTGAGCACGCTATGGGCGCGATTGCCAATGGTATGGCTCTCATGAGCCTGCGACCGTATGTGGCTACTTTCTTAGTGTTTTCAGACTACATGCGTCCTTCCGTTCGACTCAGCGCTTTGATGAATCTCCCAGTGACCTACGTATGGACTCATGACTCAATTGGGCTCGGCGAAGATGGCCCTACGCACCAACCAGTTGAACATCTCTCTGCTCTTCGACTGATACCTAATTTCTCAGTTGCCAGACCTGCAGATGCCAAC
>JBDLTY010000159.1:0-4687 GCA_039805585.1 Actinomycetota bacterium
GAGAAGTGAGTGGAGCGGGTGACGGGAATCGAACCCGCACAGCCAGCTTGGAAGGCTGGAACTCTACCATTGAGCTACACCCGCGAGAGTGAGAGCGAAAGTTATCAGGTAACCTTCGGCACTTGTTCGGGGCGTAGCGTAGTGGCTAGCGCGTCTGCTTTGGGAGCAGAAGATCGGGAGTTCGAGTCTCCCCGCCCCGACCATTTCTTCAACCGTCAAGGGATGGACCATGAAAATCGATGTCGAACGACTGAGTGAAACGGCTGTCAAACTCTCTGTCCACCTTGACTATGTAGATTTTGAGCCTGCCATTAAAGAGGCGTACCGCTCAATCGCTGAAAAAATCAGCATCAAAGGTTTTCGTAAAGGCAAAGTTCCAGAACAGGTTATTGATAATCAGGTAGGGCGTGCCTACGTTGTTCAGGAAGCCCTCAATGATGCAATCTCAAATGCGTATGAAAAAGCACTTCGTGAGAACAACTTGAAGCCAATCGGTCAACCTGAAGTTGATGTGACAGAACTTGAAGATCGATCGCATATCGCATTTACCGCTGAGGTTGAAGTTCGACCAGAATTTGATTTGCCAGAATTTAGTGATGTTCGTGTCGAAGTCGATGCTGTTGTCACTGATCAAGATGCCGTCAATGAACAGTTGGAAGCTCTGCAAAAGCGATTTTCAAACTACCAAGTGGTGGAGAGAGCCTGCGAAGATGGCGATGTTCTCCTGGTTGATATTGCTAGCACCTTTGAAGGAGAAACAGTCGAAGACTTAACTGCCAATGCACTGTCATATGAACTTGGAACTGATGGGATTCTTCCAGGTTTTGACCAAGCAGTCGCTGGTGCAAAAGCTGATGAAGTTCGTTCATTTCCGTTTACTCCAGAAGCCGGCGAATATGAAGGTAAAGAAGTTTTAGTAAGTATCACGGTGAAAAATGTTAGAGAACGTGCTTTGCCAACGCTTGATGATGACTTTGCGCAACTTGCCTCGGAATTCGACACATTAGAAGAACTAAGAAGCGATCTTGCTGACAAAGTTATGCGAATGAAGCGGATCGAGCAGGGGTATCAAGCGCGCGATCGTGTGCAGGATGCATTGCTTTCAATGATTGATGTGCCACTACCTGAAAAATTCCTCATGAGTGACATTGATGAGCACTTCAAGGATGGACATGGAGATGATGCTCATCGACAGGAATACATTGACGGACAACGCCGCTCTTTGAAGGCGCAGTTCATTTTGGACAAGATTGCTGAAACTGAAAAGCTGTCAGTCAGTGAGGCCGAACTCTCTGCCTGGTTAATGCAGCAAGCGCCACGCTATGGCATGACCCCACAGGAATTCGCCGACGCATTGGTTCAATCCGGTGGCGTGCAAATGGCTCTGGCAGATGTGCGCAGGATTAAGGCACTTGAACTTGTCCTGCAATCAGCAAACGTTGTAGACAGCAATGGCGAGGCTGTTGACTTGTCTGAACTTGATGCCCTGATGGCTCAATAGTTCGCCCTAGGCGAACGTTCTTCACCTCAGGGAAGATAAAGTCAGGTTTTGGCGTTACTCTCAGCATTGGTTGAAGGAGAAATTATGACGAACCCCGAGTTTCGTGCCCCGGCAATGGTGAATTCATCATTTTCCGATTGGGTAGATGAACGGCTACTTCGCGAGCGAATTATCTGGCTCGAGGGCGAGGTACGAGATGACAATTCGAATCGCATTGTGAAGCAACTTCAGGTTCTCAGTGCAGAAGATCCCACTAAGGACATCACTCTGTACATCAATTCTCCTGGTGGTTCAGTGAGTGCTGGCATGGCGATTTATGACGCCATGATGCTCGTACCAAATGATGTTGCAACAGTTGCGATGGGATTAGCAGCCTCAATGGGTCAATTCCTGCTGTGTGCTGGCGCTGCTGGTAAACGTTCAGCAACTCCAAACACTCGAATCATGATGCACCAGCCACTTGGTGGAATTGGTGGAACTGCTTCTGATATCAAGATTCAAGCTGAGCAGATGCTTCAGTTGAAGAAGAAGTTAGCTGAACTGATTGCCCAGCATTCAGGTCAAAGTGTTGAGCGAATTGAAGCAGATTCAGATCGCGATCGTTGGTTTACCGCTGATGAAGCGCAGACCTATGGACTTATTGATTTTGTAATTCGTAACGAGAAGGCATAACTCATGAATGAAAATGACATCCTGCAAGCAGCGCTTCGAACTTCGTCGCCTTCTGCGCGTTACATTCTGCCTGAATTTAGGGAGCGCACATCAAATGGCGAACGAGTTCATAATCCGTACACCAAGCTCTTCGAAGAACGCATTATCTTTCTAGGTGTCCAAATTGACGATGCCTCTGCAGATGATGTGATGGCTCAGTTATTGACATTGGAATCGCTTGACCCAGATCGAGATGTCTCGATTTATATTAATTCACCAGGTGGGTCATACACTGCGATGACTGCCATCTACGACACGATGCAATTTATCAAGCCGAGCATCACCACTGTATGTCTTGGACAGGCTGCCTCAGCAGCAGCAATTTTGTTAGCCGCAGGAAGTAAAGGAAAGCGTTTTGCTTTACCTCATGCAAGAATCTTGATTCATCAGCCTTACACCGAAGGTGGCGGACAAGGTTCCGATATCGAGATTCAGGCAAACGAAATCTTGCGGATGCGTTCTGAGATGGAGAACATTCTTGCGCTTCACACCGGACAGCCAATTGAGCAAATCCAACGTGACATTGAGCGCGACAAGATTCTCACGGCGCAAACGGCACTTGAATACGGAATCATTGATCAAGTCATTCAATCGCGTAAAGCGTCCTAGTTCGCTTTGAGCGAACAAGGTACTTTTCGCCAAAGTTTCGCTGACGTATGTCTGAATTCTGCACTACTTTTGCCCCATGGCACGTGTAGGCGAAACTGGTGACTTGCTGAAGTGTTCTTTCTGTGGAAAGAGCCAAAAGCAAGTTCGTAAACTCATTGCTGGCCCTGGTGTCTATATCTGTGATGAATGTATTGAACTTTGCAATGAAATCATTGAAGAGGAATTGCAAGAAGTTGTCTCTGACTCTTTAGGCGAACTTCCAAAACCACATGAGATATTTGAGTTCCTTGACCAATATGTGATTGGTCAAGATCCAGCAAAGAAGTCATTATCGGTTGCGGTGTATAACCATTACAAGCGCGTGAAGTCAGCAGAAGGCAATAAAGATTCCAATGTTGAACTTGCTAAATCCAACATCCTGTTACTTGGCCCAACCGGCTCTGGCAAAACACTGCTTGCCCAGACACTTGCAAGAATGCTCAACGTGCCATTCGCAATGGCAGATGCCACAGCCCTAACGGAGGCGGGCTATGTCGGTGAAGATGTAGAAAACATTCTGCTGAAGTTAATCCAAGCAGCAGACTTCGACGTGAAGAAGGCAGAGCAGGGTATTGTTTATATTGACGAAATTGACAAGATTTCTCGCAAAAGTGAAAACCCTTCAATAACACGAGATGTTTCAGGTGAAGGTGTTCAGCAAGCACTTTTGAAAATCCTCGAAGGTACAGTTGCTTCTGTTCCACCTCAAGGCGGACGAAAGCATCCTCATCAAGAATTCATCCAAATTGATACCAGCAATGTTCTCTTTATCGTCGGTGGTGCGTTTGCTGGTCTCGACAAAGTTATTGAGGCACGCATTGGAAAGAAATCACTTGGCTTTACAAGTGATCTCAATACCAGCATTGCAGATACGAATCCAGGCGACATTTTCTCGTCCGTTATGCCCGAAGATTTGATTAAGTTCGGACTGATTCCTGAATTTATCGGTAGGCTTCCAATCGTGGCCTCTGTTACGGCTCTTGATGAAGATGCGTTAGTTCAAGTACTTACTGAGCCTCGAAATGCATTGATGAAGCAGTATCAAAAACTCTTCAATCTTGATGATGTTGAATTGATCTTCGAACCAGAAGCACTTCGTGCAATTGCGACCCTGGCCATGCAGCGTGGAACCGGTGCACGTGGACTTCGCTCTATTTTGGAAGAGAAGCTCTTGACAGCAATGTATGACATTCCGTCGCGCGATGACATTGAAAAAGTCGTGATTACGGACCAAACGATTCTCAGCGGCGAAGCACCACTCTTGGTTACGCGCGGAAAAGATCGAAAAGATAAATCAGCCTAAGTCCAATCTCAGGCTTCGAGAACTAGATCGCCTTCAACATGCAATGTTTCAGAAGTCTTCCACGTCACGTTTTGCGCCCTAGCCGCTGTCTTTAGATCAGATTCTGCCATTTGGGCAGACTTCAGCAAAGCTGAAGGGGCCGAAATAGATAGCGAACCAATTTCAGTTTTCATTGATACTTGCGCATCGCTCTTGAGTTTTCGCACGAGCGTCAAGATTTCGCTGACCGCCTGAAGAATCATCGGATCATCAGATGAGAGTGTGAGTGTCGTTGGCCAGGTAGATATGTGCACGGACCCTGATTTCCACCATGACCACACTTCATCGGTTACAAATGGCATGAAGGGAGCGAAAAGTTTGAGGAAGTTTTCAATTGCATGTCCAAGTGCAATTTGGGCACTGAGTTGTTCTCTGTTTCCAAGCGATCCATACACTCTATCTTTCACCAGTTCCAGATAGTCATCGCAAAATACCCAGAAGAATTTCTCGGTCACTTCAAGTGCTTTGGTGTAGTTGAATTGCTC
>JBDLTY010000160.1:0-3693 GCA_039805585.1 Actinomycetota bacterium
AGAAGTCAGGTGAATGATGGTTTGGGCTAGACTTCTTGAACTTGCAACTGCTGTTGGATTCATCCTCGCGCTCAAAGGACTCAGTGCTCCAAAAACTGCGCGAAATGGAAATCTCATTGGAGCATTTGCAGCACTCGTTGCAACAGTTGCAATTTTCTTCTCCCAAAGTGAACTCAAGCACCTGCCACTCATCGTTGCCGCTATTGCATTTGGTGTGGTGATCGGTTATCCAGCTGCGCGCAGGGTGCAGATGACACAGATGCCACAAATAGTTGCACTGTTCAATGGCGTTGGTGGCGGGGCAGCAGCCCTTGTTGCAGTCATTGAATTTCTAGCAATTGGCGAAAACACAACAACACTTGCTCTCACTGCAACCGTTTTTACTGTGTTAATCGGTTCCGTATCATTCACTGGTTCGATCGTGACATTTTTGAAACTCCAAGAATTGATGACTGCGCGTCCTGTGGTCATTCCACTGGGCATCGTGATCACACCACTTGTGGCTCTTGGTGCACTTGGAAGTGCCATTGCATTGATTGTGACCCCAACGCAATCAATTCTTTTCATATTGCTAGGACTTTCCCTACTACTTGGAATCCTCTTTGTCTTGCCAGTTGGTGGCGCTGATGTGCCAATTGTGATTTCACTACTCAATGCATTTACTGGACTTTCAGTTGCAGCATCAGGTTATGTGTTGAGTAATGTGCTCTTGATAGTTGCTGGAACCTTGGTTGGAGCATCCGGAACACTGCTCACCCAACTCATGGCAACAGCAATGGGAAGACCATTGACTGGAACACTCTTTGGTGCATTTACTGCTAAGAAATCATCAAGTGACAGTGCTGGTATTGAAAACCGACCTGTGAAGTCAGGTGCACCACAAGATATTGCAATCATGCTTGGCTACGCCAACAAAGTTATTTTTGTTCCAGGCTATGGACTTGCTGTTGCCCAAGCCCAATCAACACTTCGAGAACTTGCCGACTTGTTGATTGCCCGTGGCATCGAGGTTGAGTATGCGATTCATCCAGTTGCGGGTCGAATGCCAGGACATATGAACGTTCTTCTTGCCGAAGCCCAAGTGCCGTATGAGCAGCTGAAGGAAATGGATGAAATCAATCCGGAATTTCCAAGTGCCAATGTGGCATTGGTGGTTGGTGCAAATGACGTTGTCAATCCCGCAGCACGAAGCGATAAGTCGGCACCAATCTATGGAATGCCGATTTTGGATGTGGATCAGGCTGAGCAGATTGTGTTCCTAAAGCGTTCAATGCGACCAGGCTTTGCGGGAATTGAAAATGAGTTGCTGTTTGATCCAAAAACTACTTTGTTATTTGGGGATGCGAAGGATTCACTAACGAAAGTTGTAGCAGCGCTGAAAGCGCTCTAGTTATTCTGCCGCTCCATACAAACGATCGCCAGCATCACCAAGACCTGGAACGATATAACCCTTTTCATTGAGTTTTTCATCAAGTCCCGCACACACAACGCTGACACTGACGCCATTGTCAAACGATTGCTTCAATCGTTCAAGTCCTTCAGGTGCTGCCAAAATACAGAGTGCTGTTACGTCTGTTGCACCACGCTTGAACAGTAATTGAATGGCAGCCTCAAGTGACCCGCCTGTTGCGAGCATTGGATCAAGCACATACACCTGCCTACCGGTGAGGTCATGTGGCAGACGATCTGCATAGGTGGTAGCTTCAAGTGTCTCTTCGTTACGCACCATTCCAAGAAATCCAATTTCAGCATTTGGAAGAAGCCGGGTCATGCCTTCAAGCATCCCGAGCCCTGCTCGCAAGATTGGCACTACCAGTGGTTTTGGATCTGATAGTGCAACACCTTTCGTGGGCGCAACTGGAGTCACCACATCCACTTCATGCGTGCGAATTCCACGGGTTGCTTCATAGGCAAGCAAGGTGACAAGGTCGTCAACCAACTTTCGAAAAGTCGGTGAGTCAGTTCTGACATCGCGTAAGTCTGTCAATTTCTGGGAGATGAGTGGATGATTAGCCACGTGAATTTGCATAGAGCAAAGGGTAATAGTGCACCTGCTCTCACTTTAGGAGGGTTCGATGAAATATTCTGAAAATGATGTGAAATTCATGAAAGTTGCCCTCGAACTCGCGAAACTGTGTGATGCCCAAGGGGATGTACCTATTGGTGCAGTAGTCGTCGATGGGGATGGGTTTCTCATCGGCCGTGGAAGAAATCAACGTCAAGAATTAGGCGATCCGCTTGCTCACGCCGAAGTGTTGGCATTACAAGATGCTGCGAAGCATATTGGTTCGTGGCGATTAGATGATTGCAGTTTGTACGTCACCATAGAACCCTGTGTGATGTGTGCAGGCGCACTCATTAATGCTCGAATCAAACGCCTCGTCTTTGGAGCAGATGAGAGAAAAACTGGAGCCGTTGGTTCAGTGTTTGATGTGATTCGAGATGCAAGAACAGTCCACCCTATAGAAGTCGTCAGCGGACTTGAAGCAGAAGCCGCTGCAAAGTTACTCCAGAATTTCTTTGCAAGTTATCGTGACTAATACGTATCTGTTTCCTGATTAGACTACTGATGTGAATGCGACTATAGAAGTTCAACATCTCACCAAGCGTTTTGGTGATTTTGTTGCAGTCAATAACATTTCATTTAGCGTTAACGCAGGAAGAGTCACAGGGTTTCTTGGACCAAATGGTGCTGGCAAATCCACAACGCTTCGTTGCTTGACTGGGCTTATTACTCCTACGTCTGGAAATGCACTTATTACCGGTATCGAATACAAGGATCTTGCAGAGCCACTTCGGATTGTTGGCACAGCACTTGAAACCACAGGTTTTCACCCTGGCCGTACCGGTTTTGACAATCTCATGGTGTCAGCTGTTGCTGCAGATCTGACAAAAGCTGATGTAACTGGCGCACTAAAACAAGTTGGAATGTTTGAGGCAAGCTCAAAGCGCGTTGAGGCCTATTCCCTTGGTATGAAGCAACGTCTTGCATTGGCATTTGCGCTTATGGGAAATCCCGATATTTTGATTTTAGATGAGCCAGCTAACGGGCTCGATCCCGAAGGGATTGCATGGCTTCGAGGGTTCCTGAGGCATCATGCCGAAAATGGTGGAACAGTATTGCTCTCTTCTCATGTTTTATCTGAAGTGCAGCAAACAGTTGACGACATCATCATTATTAGTAAGGGCGAACTCAAACTTCAGTGCACCTTAGAAGAACTAGTGAAAAGTACTGAAATGATTGTTAGTGTTAAATCGCCACAACTTGAGAAACTTTTAGTGGTCCTTGAACAAGATACGCGTTTTTCGGCTATCACACTTAACCGGACTAATAGTCAATCACTTCATGTGAAGGGTATGACAGCAGCTGAAGTTGGAGCACTTTCATTTTCTCATTCGATTGAATTGCATGAACTTTCTGAGACTCAAACTGATCTTGAACAAGTGTTCTTATCAATTACAGGTGGCGAAGCATGATCCGATTATTGAAATCAGAATTCATGAAGATCACATCGACCCGAATGACCCCAATTTTGATTGTCAGCTCGCTTGCAATCACTGTGATGTATGTCGTGCTGTATGCATTGCTCGCAGGTTTTGACACAGGTCAAGGAATGACACTTCCACCCCTCACCTCAGAAACAAGTGTCCGATTGGTTTATTCATCCGTTGGCGCCGCCTATATCATCGTCT
>JBDLTY010000161.1:0-7384 GCA_039805585.1 Actinomycetota bacterium
CCATTTGAAACCATGAATTTGAAGCCACTTGGCACGTTTCTTGTCAATTTTTGTGAATCGCATGACATCAATTGCAAGTCCCCAAGGGTGCATTGAGATTTTTGGTGGTAAAACTTCTTTCATTGCCTCTTTTCGAGATCCCGTTTCACGTATTTCTTGTTGAAAGAGATACCGTTGAAATGACAAACTTCGATACGCCGTGGAATATTTTAAAATAACACCATCGAGCTTTGCTGCAAGTTGCGCTGAAAGCCAGCGGTTTTTCATGAGTGGATGTAATGCGTTGGGACGTTTACCTACAGGTTCAATTGCACTTGTACCAAGTGAGCGTTCATTCTTTTTGCACACACCATCAAAAATTGGTCTGACACTTGCATCAGACTTCTTTGCGCAATAGTCAATCACGGTATTCGCATTTGCCGGCGGTACTACAAAAGCAAGCATGATGAAAACTACTAGCAAAACTCGACTTCGCATACCCAAAGAGTAATTGGATAAATCCAATTTTTCCCAATAGCGTACGATTTTCTCTGTTATGTCAGAGCAAACGAAAAAACGTAAGCGACTTTTCAGACTTACTGATACCGAGCGAAGGGTTCTTGCCCAACCTGCCTTTATTGCAGGTTCAGTTTTTGCTGTGACATTACTTCTCGTTATCACTGGACTCATCAACCCTCTCGACACCGCACTTTCGATTGATATTTGGCGAGAAGAGCGTTGGCTTGATCGCTTGTTCTTGATTCTCGAGTCTCCAGGACAACGCCGCTTGGTGTATCCGCTTGCGATATTGGGAGGATTACTTTTCACTATTAGACGCAAAGATATGCTGCCCTTGATTGTGAGCTTGTCTGCTCTGCTATTCACCAACGCGATGACTGGAGTCTTCAAAATTGCAACGATGCGAGGATTTCCACGATACGCAGGTCCCGAAGCATTCAATCGAGAGTTTGGTGACATAGTTGATCTAGGAGCATTTCCATCTGGACATGCTGCGAATGTCGCTGCTGCCTGCACATTGCTTATCATGGCTGCATATTCAGCGCGTCCTCGTTGGCGACCATATGCCGCTCACATAACAGCACTTGCATTTATTCCAATCATCCTTGTCACGTTAAGTGGTTGGATTCGAAATACCCACTGGATCAGTGATCTTGTTGGTGGTTATGCCCTTGGTATCTCGACCACAATTGTTGCAACCCTCTGGGCACTACATCTACCTGACCACTGGCGACACCCGGATATGGTTGGAAAATCTAAAGTGGTTATTGGAATAACAGGCATTGTTACTTTTGCTGTCATTTTCATGTTCGCAGGAAACTCTTTCCTCTCACACGCAGGAACGTCAGTACTACTTGTGATTGGAACCGTAGGAGTCATTGCATATCAGTCTCATAAGACTTACCAGCGGAGTTTGAAGAAATCTAGGTAAATGGCTTTCGCTGATCGAGAGAGTGTGAAACTCTGCCAACTGCCCTCCACACATACGCAAGTGCGTCTTTGTCCTCAGGTGTTACCAGATTTCCCATGATGCGTAATGCAATTTCCATCAGCCACCTGCTTCTCATCCCAACAGGTCCAAATGTTGTGAGAAATTGCGGGATAGTCAAAAGCCCCGCGATTCGTCTCGCTGCTGAAAATGCATACCCGTAGTGATGACTTAGCACTTCTGGCCAAAGATTGGTGTAATCATTCGTTTCGGCTAGATGACTTGCCGCAAGCCGACCTGTTTCAAGTCCATAATCAATACCTTCACCATTGAGCGGATTGACACATCCTGCTGCATCGCCGATAAACATCCAATTAGTGCCTGCAACATTGGAAACGGCTCCTCCCATTGGCAGCAATGCTGACCACACTTTCTGAGGCTCACCTGAAAGTTTCCATTCTTCACGTTGACCTTCGGTGTAGTGATCAAGCAGTTGACGCAAGTTCACATCAGCAGGACGCTTTTGGGTCGCGAGCGTTCCAACCCCAATATTGACAGTGCCATCCGCCAGTGGAAATATCCAGCCGTAACCGGAAAGAATTTCATTATCTTTTCCGCGAAGCTCTAAGTGTGAAGTGATCCAAGGATCATCACTTCGTTCACTCTTGATATAGGCGCGTGCCGCAACACCGTACGCAGTATCTCTATGCCACGTTCGATCAAGTACTCGTCCAAGCTGTGATTTTGCGCCATCGGCAATGATGACTTTGTTTGCATAGATTGTGACAACGCCATCGTTGGATTTGCAGAGCACACTTTCAATTCGATTTCCATTGAATGTCACGTCGAATGCACGAAGGCCTACTTCTGGTTTCGCTCCTGACTTAATCGCGATGTTCCGAATTTGGGCATCGAGTTCAAGTCGAGGAGCAGCACCTCCGTGATTTGGCAATGATCCTCCTGGCCATGGAAGATGCAACGTTTGTCCAAAACCATTTGCTCGAAGACCCCAATTTCGGGCGCGAGCAGATAACCACGTGTCGAGTCCAAGTTCCGATAATTCCGCAATCGCTCGAGGCGTAAGTCCATCACCACAGGGTTTATCGCGTGGAAATTCTTCAGCGTCAATCAGTAAAACGTCATAACCCATACGACTTGCCCACGCGGCAGCGGAAGATCCCGCTGGACCTGCGCCAACGACAAGAACATCGGTGTGAAGTTGCTTTGACATATGGGCTAATCGTGCCTTGTCCTCGTGCAATCGTGCATCTTGGGAGGCACAATAGGGTGAGTGGGCTAAAGGAGCGTCGTGGGATTACTAGAAAAGTTTGAACAGCGAGTCAATCGCTTGGTCAGTGGCAACTTTGCCCAGATGTTTGATTCCCACGTTCAGCCGAGCGAAATCGCTTCTGCCCTACAAACTGAAATCCATGAAAAAGCCGCAACGGTTGGCGCTGGTCGAACTGTTGTGCCAAATAAGTTTCTGGTTGAACTATCGGAAAGTGACTACACGAACCTTTCAGCCTACGAGAAGTTGCTTATTTCAGAGCTCACGACTGTGATTCGTGAATATGTTGTCTCTGAACGCTTTACAACTGTTGGCACGATAGAAATTGCTATGCAAACAGATAGTGATCTGACTGAAGGAATTTTCCGAATCACATCAAGTGTTGAAGATGCCACTGGCGCATCCCTTGATTCACCAGTTGTCGCAACCGGAAGACGGGGACCACATATTGTGGTTGCTGGATTTGCGTACCCACTCACTCGACAAAAGACTGTTATCGGGCGAGGCACAGATGCTGATATCCGAATTGATGATGCTGGTGCATCTCGGCGTCATTGTGAAATTGAGTTAACCCATCCAATAACAATTACTGATCTTGGCTCAACCAATGGCACTTGGGTACATAATGAGAAGATTACGAAACGCTCATTGACTGCTGATACTGAAATAACAATAGGTAATTCCATACTCCAATTTCGGATACAGTAAGCCTCATGTCCTACCAATTTAGAACTGTTGCGCGTAGCGACGTTGGTTTAGTGCGAGATCACAATGAAGATGCGTGTCTTGCCCATCCACAAATCCTTGCCGTTGCTGACGGTATGGGTGGGCATGCTGCAGGTGAAGTGGCAAGTTCCACAGTCATCACAACAGTTTTTGAAAACCTCACCAGCGGTTTCTCAATTGACTGGATTATCAACACTATCAATCTTGGAAGCAAAAAGATTGCAACCGCGATGAAAAAAGATCGTGAAAAACAAGGGATGGGCACCACCTTGTCGTTGATAGCACTTGCAGGCGACAAAGCACTCATTGGCCATGTTGGTGATACTCGAATTTACAGTTTTATTGATGACAATCTTGAACTACTAACACAAGATCACACGTATGTTGCTGAACTGGTCGCGCGCGGTGAAATTACAGCAGATGAAGCGAACTACCACCCGCGACGCAATCTGATCATGCGAGCGATTGATGGCGCAAAGTCGATTGATGTGGATACTCTAGAAATTGATATTGACCTTGGTACGAGATTTCTTGTGTGCAGTGATGGCTTATCTGGAGTTGTTAGTGATATTGAAATAGCAAAGTCACTTCAGATTGAAGATCTCACCCTCGCCGTTGATTCGCTTGTTCAAAAAGCAATCGATAATGGAGCGCCAGACAATGTCACCGTCGTTCTTGGTGAAGTAAGTGAAAATGTCTCTGAAGACTTTATCTTGATTCATGGTGCTGATGTTGATGAATAAACACAGAGTACTTACAAGAGTTTGGCACAATATGACGTTGGAGGAACAATGAGCGAGTCGATTCGAATCATCGGCGATCGATATCAACTCGGTCAGGCTATTGGTTATGGCGGTATGGCAGAGGTCTATCTCGGTACCGACTTAAAACTTGGACGTGATGTTGCCGTAAAAATTCTTCGTCCTGATCTTGCTCGCGACCCAGTTTTTCTTAATCGATTTCGTCGTGAAGCTCAATCCGCTGCTGGTTTAAATCATCGGAACATTGTTTCTGTCTATGACACTGGTGAAGATGAAATTGAGCAAGGCGTAGGTAGGGTGCTTGTCCCTTGGATTGTGATGGAAAAGATTGAGGGTTACACGCTCAAGCAAATCCTGAAATCAGGAAGAAAAATTACGCCAGAGCGTGCCCTTGACATCACATCAGGAATTCTGGCTGCTTTGGAATTTAGCCACCGTAATGGCATCGTGCATAGGGATATTAAGCCTGCCAACATCATGATAACCCAGCATGGTGATGTCAAAGTCATGGATTTTGGTATTGCGCGAGCAGTCACCGATTCATCTGCAACTGCAACTCACTCAAACACGGTGCTGGGAACTGCGCAATATCTCAGTCCCGAGCAAGCAAAAGGTGAGACAGTTGATTCACGATCTGATTTGTATTCAACCGGATGTGTGCTCTTCGAATTGCTCACAGGCAAAGCCCCATTCACTGGCGAATCACCTGTTGCAATCGCCTATCAACATGTTTCAGAAATTCCACCAATTCCATCCACCATAAATTCTGAAATTCCTGTGACCTATGACCCAGTTGTTCAAAAAGCGTTAGCGAAAAAGCCACAGGAGCGCTACCAAACAGCAGGTGAAATGCGTGCTGATGTTGAGTTATTACTCAAAGGGTTTGCGCCGACTTCTGTTTCCCAAGGTTCTGAAATTGATGCGACCGAGCGACTTTCACCCATAGCGACCAAAGAGAAAACCGAGACAACTATGAATAAATCCCGAGTTGGACTGATTATTGGCGGAGCTGCCGGTGCTATTGCACTCGTTGTTGGCGCAATCATGTTGGTAACAGCGCTCATCAATCCGTCCCCTGTAGCGCAGGTAACTGTTCCTGACATCATTGGACTCACAGTTGAGCAGGCCAATACCAACCTCATCGCTGAGGGACTTGTGCTTGGGGAAGTTGAATACCAAGTTGCCCCTGACCGACCTGTCAACACAATTATTAGTCAAAATCCAGGTAGAGATACCGAAGTCAACAAGGGAACTGCAGTCAATGTGATTGTGAGTAAAGGTAAGGGACAAGTTCAAGTTCCTGACCTGACGAACTATGCATCAGTTGATGATGCGCGGCAAGCGCTCTTCGCAGTTGGTCTCACACTTGGTGCTGTTACCTTTGAAGATAGTGACAAGCCCGAAAACACAGTGCTGCGAACAGATCCACCTGCCGGCACAGTTGTTGATGAAGGCTCCGCGATTTCTGTTGTCGTTTCAAGCGGAAAAATCAGTGTTCCTGATGTTGTTGGGATGAGCGAAAATGATGCAAAGAATGCATTGAAAGGTTTTGTCATCACCATTATTTATGAAGAAAGTGATGTCGTTAGCGCCGGAACTGTTATTTCACAAACACCAGCAGGTGGCGTGCAGGTGGCTCCGGGAAGTGCTATCACTATTGTGGTTGCAAAGACTCCAGTGGATCCAACTGAGGATTCAGGCGATCCAAATAATTAGTCACGATTCAAAAGTGGTGAAAGACCTTCGGACTTTTGAATAGCATCACTATCACCGCACTGAACGAGCCATTCGGCCAGCATTCGATGACCACCTTCAGTTAACACTGATTCTGGATGGAATTGAACACCTTCAATTGCATACGTTGCATGTTTCAATCCCATCACTACACCAGATTCAGTTTGACACGTAATAATGAGTTCATCAGGAACTGTGTCAACTTCAACTGCAAGTGAGTGATAACGGGTTGCTTGAAATCCTTGCGGTAATGAGCTAACAACACTTTCACCTTGATGAAAAATCTTTGAGGTTTTGCCATGCAAGAGTTCTGGTGCACGCGAGACTGTTGCGCCAAAAGCTTCAGCAATTGCTTGATGGCCTAAGCACACTCCAAATAAAGGGATTGACTTTTCTTTGCAGTACTCGACAAGTGCCATTGAGATTCCGGCATCTTGTGGTGTGCCAGGACCTGGTGAAAGCAGAACTCCATCAAAGTCATCCGCGTACTCCGGTGTGACCTCATCATTTCGTTTCACTGTGACTTCTGCCCCAAGTTGGGCTAGGTACTGCACAATGTTGAAGACGAAGGAGTCGTAGTTATCGATAACTAAGATGCGTGATCCCATAGGCGTATTCTCACCTCTATCCCTTGTTCTTTGCTTTTAGGAGTTTTCCTCTAGTCTTTGCCCCTGAAAAGGAGCAGATATGCCTGAATCACGTCGCCGCAAGAAAGACGACTATGTGCCAGTTTCGGTAAGTCAAACCCCTGTGAAGCTTGAATCCTCCCGCTGGACTGCCCCACTTATGGTGATTTTCCTCGTGGTTGGCCTTCTTTGGGTAGTCGCCTTCTACATCGCAGGCTCATCAATCCCAGTGATGAAGGATCTTGGCAACCTTGTGAATGTGGGAATTGGCTTCAGCTTGATGGCTGTCGGGTTCTTTTTCGCCACGAAGTGGCGCTAATTACACCTTTGTAATTCATCCCCAATGTGGAAAAGCCTGTGGATAACTATCTCCGTTGAAGGTTGAGTCCTGCCCCAACCACAAGCCCGACAAGTAAGCCGCCGAAGTGGCCATACCAATCAATATTGGGAAGTACGAAGCCCAACACAATGTTGATGGCTAAGAGTCCAACGACTTGATTCGTTGGATAGTTCATGCGTCTTCCAATCATCAGATATGCACCCATCAAGCCAAAGATTGCTCCGGATGCTCCAACTGAAAAAGCCAGTGGATTATTGAAGAGAAATGATGCAATGCTCCCACCTAAGCCTGCAAGGAAATAGAGCACAGTGAAACGGGTTGAACCGATAAATTCTTCAATCGCTGAACCGAACTGAAACAAAATCAACATATTGAATGCGATATGAATAATCGATCCATGAATAAACATCGCTGTGATGAGTCGGTAGTACTCACCAAATTCAGTAATGGCAATTGCGTTCACACCATACTGAATAAAGAGAT
>JBDLTY010000162.1:0-2723 GCA_039805585.1 Actinomycetota bacterium
CAACAAAATCGTTGCAAGGGTTATTCAAATTGCGCAATTCTGTGAAAAGGCGAAGAGTTAGCCCGCTCAAGTCGAGCCCACCGCCTGTCAGTGAGTGACGGCGGACACAGAAGGGAAACCATCTTTATGGGTTTGTCAAATGTTTTGACAGATGGCCAGTATCAAGTTGTGTACAACATGTTGTCACTTGGCCTTGCGAGCATGCTCTTCACATCGCTATTTCTATTCATTAGCCGTGAACGAGTCTTGCCACGCTACCGAATGGCAGTCGTAGTATCCGCAACGGTTACTGCAATTGCTGCGTATCACTACTTCCGTATTTTTGATTCATTCAAAGAAGCCTTTGGTCCAGAAGGAAATCCAGCAACCTACAACGTTGGCTATCGCTACGTTGACTGGCTACTCACTGTGCCATTGCTACTGCTTGAAACAGTTGCAGTACTTGCACTTGCACGTGCAATTCAGAAGTCACTTCTCACCAAGTTGATCCCAGCAGCAACTGCAATGATCGTCTTGGGTTATCCAGGTGATGCAGGTCTTGATCTCTTTGGTCTTTCTGCACCAGTATGGGGCTTCCTCTCAACCATCCCATTCCTCTACATCCTCTATGTCCTCTTCGTTGAGTTGACCAAGAGCTTGGAGCGACAGTCAGCTGCAGTTGCTGCGACCATCGGTCGTCTACGACTTCTCTTGATTGCAACCTGGGGTGTTTACCCAATCTCCTTCATTCTCAACATGAATTCAGATCCACTCGCACCAGACTGGAATGCATTCGTAGGTCGAGAAGTTGGTTACACCATCGCCGACGTTTTGGCGAAGTGCCTCTACGGTCTTGTCATCTTCAAGATCGCGCGTATGAAGTCTGCTGAAGACAGCAAAGAATTCGCTGAATCAGAATATAAAGACTAATTCGCTTCTCCTAGATTTGGGGTGTCGGTGCTCAGGCCCGGCACCCCATTTCCTTTTATTGCAAAGCTTTTACTCGTTCAATCAATGGTGGGTGTGAGTAGTGCACTTTCACATATAACGGGTGAGGGTTGAGGTTTGATAGTGAATCTGCTGCCAACTTTTCCAACGCCGTTTTCATAGGCTCCGCCTTAAAGGTGCTCGTGGCAAACTGATCTGCATCGAATTCGTTTCTTCTACTCATTGTGTTGAAAAGCCACGAGAGAAGCATTGACACTGGACTGAAGAGAATAAAGAACGTTATTGCCGCAATATGAAAACTCGGTTCTGCTCCAAGCACACGAGCAAATTCCTCTCGGCCAAGAATTTGGCCGAAAAGGAATGTGAAGAGAAACATTTGAACGGCAGTGAAGATGAACATAACGAGTGTGTGTTTACGCTTGTCATGACCAATTTCGTGGGCAAGTACCGCGACAACCTCATCAACTGTGAGCTTATCAATCAGCGTATCAAAGAGAACAATGGTTCTGGACTTTCCAATACCACTAAAGAAAGCATTTGCTTTTGAAGTTCGCTTCGAACTATCCATCACGAAGAGTCGCTTTATTCCGTACCCCTGCTTCTTACAGAACTCAGTGATTGCATCTTTAAGTTCACCCTCAGGAAGCGGTGTGAGCTTGTTGAAGAGAGGCAGCAATACTGATGTTTGAAATGCAAAGAGAAACAGAATAACCGCCATAATGACAAGCCAGGCTGCAAGCCAGAAATTTGTGCCGAGTAATCCATACAGCCACACCAAGAGACTGACAATCGCTCCACCCAGAATGACACTGACAATCAGACCCTTGATTTGGTCGGCAATGAAAGTGGCAACGGTTGTTCTATTAAAGCCAAACTTATTCTCAATCACAAAGGTTGAATAGATTGCAAAACCAGTAGAGATGATTCCTGTAATAAGTCCATAGGCACCAAAGAACAAAAGAGCCAGCAAAATCGGTTGGGTCGTAATTGATCTCAGGTATTCATCGAGTGCGCCAAAAAGTCCGAAACCCAAAAAGGCAAGTGTGAGAGCGATGCTGACAGTTGAGGAGATGGTTCCAAAGTAGAAGTTTGCCTTCTGGTAGGCAAGAGATTTCTCATGCTGTTCTTTTGTGTAGAGATCTTGGTTCCAAGCCTGTGCTTGCGAGTGTCGGAAGTTGAGGGTGTCTAGCCAAGTGTCGGCTAAAAATCCGACAATAACGATGGTGATGAGAAGTGAAAAAAGCAATTCGACTGACATAGCACGTCCCTGAAAAGTAGCCTATTCTTAGGCTCATAGGTTACCTGAGGAGGCTCTATGCAGGCGTGGGTTTGGTTGATTGCAGCCGGAATCCTCATAGGTGTCGAGATTTTGACAGCCGACCTCCTCTTCGCCTCCCTTGCCATAGCAGCCGTGGCAGCGGCTGGGGCTGCAGTGTTCACGAGTAATGGGCTTATTCAAGGCGCAGTCTTTGCTTTCTTTGCAATTGTGTCACTTGCCTTTCTACGCCCTATAGCACTTCGAAATCTTCGTCGACAGACCAAAGAACAGGCTACAAATATCGATGCATTAATAGGTGCAGATGCGCTTGTGATGAAAAGTGTCAATGACCGAAGTGGTCAAGTAAAAATACGAGGTGAGATTTGGACTGCTCGAAGTACGGGTGAAGTTCTGAATATAGATGAAGTTGCTGAAGTGGTGTCAATCGATGGCGCTACAGCAATCATTAAACGAAAGGGCTAGACATGATTGATCTCTTTGCCTCACTTGCAGGATTCTTTGTCCTGATTTTGATTTT
>JBDLTY010000163.1:0-3438 GCA_039805585.1 Actinomycetota bacterium
CCGTACAAAAGCGACTTGAAAACTTTGATTTAGCTGCTGAAGAAATCAAACTTAAGGACATCGTCAAGAATGGTAAGGGTCAAAAGAAGACTCGTGCACTGAAGCGACTAAAAGTTGTTCAAGCATTTTTGAAGACAAAGAATCAGGCACGCTCAATGGTCCTTGATACTGTTCCTGTCATTCCACCAGATCTACGTCCAATGGTTCAGTTAGATGGTGGCCGATTCGCTACATCTGATTTGAATGACCTCTATCGTCGCGTCATCAACCGAAACAATCGTCTGAAGAGACTTTTGGATCTTGGTGCGCCGGAAATTATCGTTAACAACGAAAAACGTATGCTTCAGGAATCTGTTGACGCTCTCTTTGACAACGGTCGACGTGGCCGCCCAGTGACTGGACCAGGAAACCGTCCATTGACGAGTTTGTCCGATATGTTGAAGGGTAAGCAAGGACGTTTCCGTCAGAACCTTCTTGGAAAGCGTGTTGATTACTCTGGTCGTTCCGTCATCGTTGTTGGACCACAGTTGAAACTTCATCAGTGTGGTCTTCCAAAACAGATGGCGCTAGAGCTCTTCAAGCCAATGGTGATGAAGCGTCTTGTTGACTTGAACCATGCTCAGAATATTAAGAGTGCGAAACGTATGGTTGAACGTTCCCGTGCGGTTGTGTGGGATGTGCTTGAAGAGGTTATCTCAGAGCATCCAGTACTTCTGAACCGTGCACCAACTTTGCACCGTCTAGGTATTCAGGCTTTTGACCCTGTCTTGATTGAAGGTAAAGCAATCCAGATCCATCCTTTGGTCTGTACAGCATTTAACGCTGACTTCGATGGCGATCAGATGGCAGTACACGTTCCATTGAGTGCTGAAGCGCAGGCTGAAGCACGCATCTTGATGCTTGCTTCAAACAACATCCTTTCACCTGCAAGCGGTAAGCCAATCACTACTCCAACCCAGGACATGGTGCTTGGCATTTATTACCTCACAGGTGATAAGGCTGGAGCGAAAGGTGAAGGAAGTTCCTACGCATCAATCGCTGAAGCAATCATGGCATTTGATTTAGGACATCTTGAACTTCAAGCAAATATCAACATCCGTTTGAATAATGTTGTTCTCGGTGAAAACATCGAGTCAGGCGAGGCAGCAAGTTCACTCGTTGTGAGAAACACAACGCTTGGCCGTGCTCTGTTCAATGATGCATTGCCTGCAAATTATCCATACGTTAACAAAGTTGTTGCGAAGAAGGATCTTGAACATATCGTCAACATTCTTGCTGACAAGTATGTGAAAGTTGAAGTTGCTGGAACGCTTGATCAACTCAAAGAGCTTGGCTTCTATTGGGCAACTCGTTCTGGTGTTTCTATCGGTATTGAAGATGTGGTCGTCCCAGCAAGCAAAGAAACGCTGCTTGCTGAATATGAAGAAAAAGCATCCAAGATTGACCGCAACTATGAACGTGGCTTGATTGCACTTTCTGAGCGACGAGAGCAATTGGTTGAAGTGTGGACTGATGCAACCGACGATATCTCCAAAGCCATGGAAGAGAACTTCAAGGGATCAAACCCTGTGTGGCAGATGGCGCATTCAGGTGCTCGAGGAAATATGCTCCAGGTTCGTCAGCTTGCAGGTATGCGTGGTTTGGTGACCAACACCAAGGGTGAAATTATTCCGCGTCCAATTAAGTCAAACTTCCGTGAAGGTTTGACCATGCTTGAATACTTCATTTCAGCATATGGTGCACGTAAGGGTCTTGCCGATACCGCACTTCGAACTGCAGATGCGGGCTACCTCACTCGACGCCTTGTTGACGTTTCACAAGACGTCATTGTTCGAGAACTTGATTGCGAAACTGAAAATGGGTTAACAAAAACCATTGGTGAAGTAGTTAACGGTGTCGTTGAGGAATCTAAATACGCTCAGACTGCAGTGCTGTCACGTACACTTTCAAAAGATGTTGTGAGCCCAAGTGGTGAAGTATTAGCAACTCGTGGCACGTACGTGACTCAGAATTTGCTTGATGCATTCATCCAGGCCGGAGTTACAGAAATCACCATCCGCACAATTTTGACGTGTGAAAACAAGTTGAGTGTCTGCGGTAAGTGCTATGGCATGAGTTTGGCAACGAATCGCCCAGTTGAAATTGGTGAAGCGATTGGAATCATTGCAGCCCAGTCAATCGGTGAACCAGGAACGCAGCTAACAATGCGTACCTTCCACACTGGTGGTGTGGTTGGTGCCGCTGGTGCTCGCGATATTACCCATGGTTTGCCACGTGTTGTTGAGTTGTTTGAAGCTCGTGAACCAAAAGGTAAAGCAGCAATCAGTCTTGCTGATGGAACAGTTCGAATTGAGGTCACTGACAAAGACAAGCTGATTTGGGTGCTTGAAGATGCTGGTGAAGTTGAACACAAGCACAAGGTCGCAAAGAATGCGAAACTTGTGAAGGTTGATGGTCGTGAACTTCAAGATGGCGATCATGTAACTGCTGGTCAGAAACTCACCGAAGGTGTTATTGATCCTAAAGAACATTTGTCAGTTCTTGGTCCACGAAAGACACAAGACTTCCTCGTTGAAGAAGTCCAGCGTGTGTATCGCGATCAGGGTCAGAGCATCCACGATAAGCACATTGAAGTTATCGTCCAACAGATGCTTCGACGAATCATTATCACCGATGGTGGCGACACAGACTTCCTTGATGGTGATTTGATTGATCGTGCATTGTTCACTGAAGTGAACCGTGAGACTCAACAAAAGGGCGGTCAAACTGCGCAGGGTCGTGCTGAGCTTATGGGTATCACCAAAGCATCACTTGCAACTGAATCATGGTTGAGCGCTGCATCATTCCAAGAAACAACGAAGGTTCTCACCGATGCTGCGCTACAGGTTCGTGAAGATCGACTGCTTGGTCTGAAAGAAAACGTGATTGTTGGTAAGTTGATTCCAGCTGGTACTGGCTTATCTCAATACCGCAATGTCACTGTTGAACCAACGGAAGAAGCGAAAGCAAAGATGTATGCAAGTCTTGCTTCTTACGCGGATGATTACGGTGACGTCGGATTCGGTAGTGGATCAGGTGAAGCAGTCTTGCTTGATGATCTGCGTTTGAACGACGATCGTTACTAATTCGTACAACTAACCAACGGTGGCATCGAAAACGATGCCACCGTTGATGTATAAATTGATGCGGTCATAGCGATAATCTGCAGTGACCATAAAATCTTCACCATCTCGATGGACGACTCGACTCATATAGTTGTTATCCCAGATAAGTGCTCTTGCTTCATCTTCACTCATGCCAATGAGCCGCTTTAAGAACTCACGTGGAATCTCGAAGTTGTCGTCTTTTCCACCACTTGGATCGGGGTTAGCAGAGGATGGCGTTGAGGGAGTAGAAGTAGTCGGGCTACTTGAAGCGGTAGACCCAAAGTCACCCTTG
>JBDLTY010000164.1:0-3857 GCA_039805585.1 Actinomycetota bacterium
TTTTCAATATAAAGGGACAGGCCGCCTTGGCAAAGTATTTGGTGGCGTCATCCTGCTCTGGTTTTTCACGATCGGATTACTTGGCGCACTTGCCATGAGAAAACATCCAGAAGTGCTCCAGGCGCTATCCCCAACCTATGCCATTGATTACGTTGTCCATCATGGGTTTGAAACCCTCGTGATTATGTCTTCAGTAATCCTGGCGGTAACAGGATCTGAATCTCTTTTTGCTGATCTTGGCCACTTTGGAAAGAAACCAATTCGTATCGGTTGGTTCTTTATTGTGATGCCAAATCTTGTGCTCTGCTACCTAGGTCAAGCAGCCAATGCCATAGATGATCCGGCGAATCGTGAAAACTTGTTCTTTTCGCTTGCTCCAAATGCAACGTTCCAGATTTACCTTGTCGTCTTAGCAACCGCTGCAACCATCATTGCATCACAAGCTTTAATCACAGGCATTCAGTCGTTAACTCGACAAGCTTCAATGTTGGGACTATTCCCACGCGTGAGAATCATTCACACGAGTGAGACTGAACGTGGCCAGATTTATGTGCCAGCAATTAATGCAATTTTGGCCTTTGGTTCGATTCTGCTGGTAATCAATTTTCGAACCTCTGAAGCACTTTCTGATGCTTATTCACTTGCCAATGCTGGTGTCATGCTCATCACAACAACAGCGGTAAGCATTATTGCCTGGAAACGTTGGAAATGGCCTCTTCCATTTGTTATTGCTTTTATTGTCATTCTCGGTCTACTTGATTTGGCTTTCTTCACATCAACTTTGACAAAGCTCATTCATGGTGCATGGGTACCTTTGCTGATTGCTTTGGGTGTTGCTTACCTTCTTTGGGTATGGCGAAAAGGTCAAAATGCTCTTACTCGGGCACTTGCAAGAGACAAACACGATTGGCAATGGCTAGAAGATGGTGTGAGTAGTGGTGAAGTTATTGAAACCGAGTCGCTTGGCATCTTCTTGTCGTCTGAAGCAGATCGAGTTCCTCAAGCAGTCGTCTCGCAAGTCCAGAACTTGCAGTCGGTTCCTCATCGAATGATTATTGCAACAGTCGTTACTGACGATGTTCCTTACACCAAACGTGAAGCCGAAGTTCACAAAATTAATCACCGAGCGAAGCAAGTTATTATTCATACGGGTTTTATGGAATTTCCAAATGTTCCAGAACAACTAATGAAAGCCTGTCTTTCACGGGAGGATGAATCGCTCGCGACGTATTACCTGTCAACGCGAAAGATCGTCAACCCTGATACTGGTGAACTCAGAGGAAATACAGACAAGATATTCTCTTTCCTGCATCGAAATTCTGCGACTGCCTCGGATTATTACCAATTACCCGAGGATCGGGTGATCTCACTCACCGTCCAGATGAATTTGTAACGGCATTGACGTTACTTCAAATTTGGAAAGATGCAACGAATCTTCAATCCAGGACCTGAGAACACTTCCATTTGTCCCTGGTGTTGGCTCACAATGCTCTGAATGATGAAAAGTCCAAGTCCTGAAGAGGTACTGTGAGTTTTTCGAGCATCAAATTTATGGAATGTTATGCCCGTCCCATCTCCATATGCCGGAGGTAGCCCTTGACCGGTGTCCTGATACTCAAGTGTCCAGGTATCTTTTTGGCTAGAGACACTGAAAGTAATCCCAACATCTGGCGATGTGTGAGTAAGTGCGTTTGCGACTAAGTTATCAAGAAGTCGCTCGATGAGTCCTCGTGAAGCAGTGACGCTTAGAGGGTTGCCTACCACCTGTATTGCGCGTTCAGGCTGCAAATCTCGAATCACTTGAACCCTATGCTGAATAAGTTCTATCAGTTCAAACGTATCGTTTCTCTGGTATGTAAGAGTTCCGAGCTTTGAAAGTAGTAGTAAATCGTTAATCAGAACTGTCATTCGCTGAACTTCATCCGCAATAACATCCAGTGACTTCAGTTGATCCGCGGTCAGTTGAGAGGAATTTTCCAGCAATTCGACATACCCCCGAATAGCTGTGAGCGGAGTTTTGAGTTCATGTGAAATACTGCCAAAGAGGACTTGCATATTCTCTGAATTCTCTTGGAGAGTTTTTGTCATTGAGGCAATTGATTGTGAGAGTTGAGCAATTTCGCTATTGCCTGGCACTGGTGTGATTTCGTCCTTGTAGTTGCCTTCAGAAATGGAATTAGCTTGTTTTGCGAGTCGCTGTACTCGCGCAAAGTCGCCACGCATTAAGAGATGCATGAGGATTGCGTTACTCAAGACGAGTAAGAATGCTGCTAAAAGTATGTTTCGTTGAAGATCAGAAAGCGTCCGATTTATCTCACCAAGATCGGTAGCAAGTATTACGTATCCACTCTCTGGGAGCCTGATGGTGCGTATCAAGAGTTCTGCATCAGGGACTTCCAGAGCGCTGAGCGTTGCAGACTCTAAAGTCGCGGGAGCGATTTGCTTCGTTGTAAGCGGCACTTCACTCAGGCTGGTAACTCGGCCATCGAGGTCTGCGATGCCCACAAGCAGAGAAAAGTTTGCAACAGTTGAAAGGTAGAAGGCCGCTTGTAATGGAGAATCCTCAATATCCTCAATCTCTCGAACTGTATCGTCAAGCCGAAGTGTGAGGTTCTCAAGCGTGATTGAGCGATAGGTCGAAAGTGCGAAACTTCCAAGTATGGCCAGCGAAAGAATGACTGCAAGGGAAGAGGCAAGGAGTACTTTAAGTCGCAATGTCATGTTGACTCCTCGAGTTTGAAGCCAACGCCACGAACTGTCTTGATAAGGACGCGGCTCTCGGACGGAATTTTCTTTCTCAGATATGAAATGTAGGTATCAAGAATCGCCGTGCTTGTCTCAAAGTCATATCCCCACACTTCTCTCATCAGAACGCTTTTGCGAACGACTTTAGGATGGTTCAAGAGTAATACTTCAAAGAGTTTGAACTCTGTTGGTGACAACTCTAAATCTTTGTTATTACAAAGGACCTGAACATTGTCATAATCCAATGTCAAATTTCCGATGCTCTTGGTGGTTTCTTCACCCTGAAGTCCACTGCGACGTAATACTGCATGAATTCGAAGAATGAGTTCTTCAACGCCAAATGGCTTTGTGATGTAGTCATCTGCGCCGGTCTTGAATCCGACAGCCACATCCATCTTGTCGGTTCTGGCGGTCAACGCGATAAACGGAATTTGTTTGTTTGTCTTTCGGAGTTTTTCCAGAAATTCAAAGCCACTCATATTCGGCAGGTTAATATCGCTAACGATAATGTCAGGTGACGTGGACTTGAGGTAACTCTCTGCTTCTTCGGCACTTGTTGTAACTAGGGCATCGAATCCCGCCAAAGCCAAAGTGTCCTTGAGTAAGTTCTGCAATGATTGATCATCTTCAATCACGAGCACTTTTACCTTTGCCATAATCCAATTTTCCTCTATTTGTCCTTACGGGGTACCGACTTTGAGTTTTCCAAGCAATATCCTCGAAACCCTTGAGGATTTTCTCAGGGTTTTCTCAGAATTGAGGGCTCATACTTCCGCTAACCCGAGCATAAACTCGGCGAAGGAGGAAAAATGAAGAAACTATTCATCAACCTATTTGTTGCAGGTTTTGTTGCAACAGGTCTTGGTGCAGCACCAGCAATGGCTGCTGAAAAAGTACTACCAACACCCGTTGAAGCAATTGCCAGCTATGATGAAAAAGTTGCGGCGTATGAAACAGCACTCGCGGCATACACAGATGGCGGTAGCCAAAAAGGTGCCTTTAAGGCTGTGCGCGTTGCGTACAAAGCAGTCGTGAAAGCGCACATCCTTGCAAAGAAGTCAATCAATGTTGCTTTCAAGAAAGGTGTGAAGGCTGCAAAGGTCGCTCGAAAG
>JBDLTY010000165.1:0-4877 GCA_039805585.1 Actinomycetota bacterium
CATGATGTTCATGCCAATGAGCCGTTTTCTCACGTCTTGCAGGATTCTTTACTTTCAGCAGGTATCACACTGCACCCGCATGATTTCTTTCTCACAAGTAGAAGAGAGTTTTCCGCTTGGGCAAGTTCACAAAAAAATTTGAAGATGGAGAACTTTTATCGCTGGCAAAGAAGACGACTCGACATCTTGATGGATGGTGAAGATCCAACAGGTGGACAATGGAATTTTGATAAAGAGAATCGATTACCTCCACCTAAGAATCATGAATGGCCACAACCTTTGTATTTTGAACTCGATGAAATAGATAAGCAAGTTCTTGCTGACATTCGCAATCTTGATCTCTATGGCGAAGAGCCTCACGGTGACTTCTCTCCCACACGAGCCGCAGCACTTCAACAACTCAATTACTTTATTACAAATTCACTCAATGATTTTGGACCGTATGAGGATTGCGTACCAGGAGATTCGTGGAGCGTGAATCATTCACTACTTAGCCCTTATATGAATCTTGGTCTTCTACATCCAGCAGAAATTATTGAGAAAACTCTTGCCTTCGCATCGAAACATGAGGTTTCCTTTGCTTCGCTCGAAGGGTTTATTCGACAAATCATCGGTTGGCGGGAATATGTCAATGGTGTGTATTGGTTTTTTGAACCTGAATACAAGACTCAGAATTCTCTCGATGCCAATCGAGAGTTACCGCAATTCTTCTATGATTCCTCGAAAACCGAAATGAACTGCCTCCGTTCAACAATTGACGATGTGATGGAACGTGGGTGGGTTCATCACATTCCACGCCTGATGATTCTTTCGAATTTTGCCACACTCGCTGGCATCAATCCGCAGCAGTTCCTTTCATGGATGCGCGAAATGTTTATTGATGCGGCTGATTGGGTGATGGTTCCCAATGTCATCGGAATGGGAGTTCATGCAGATAGCGGTCGAATGATGACAAAGCCCTACATCTCTGCCGGGGCTTACATCAAGAAGATGACAAACTACTGTGGCAGTTGTGTCTATGATCCAGGTAAACGAACTGGCGACACTGCCTGTCCTTTCACAACACTGTATTGGAATTTTCTAGAAACTCATAAAGAAACATTTTCCTCAAATCAACGAATGTGGCAGCAGTACAGCGGACTCAAACGTTTGACTGATATTGATGATGTGAAACAAAGGGCTCAAGATATTTTCCGTGAGCTTGATGAGAACAGTCTCTAATTCAACTGCCAATAACTATACGAAAGCGCTGATGCAACAATTAGCCAACCTTGGTAGGGCAATAGAAACCAAGCAATCAAAAGATTGCTCATGAAGCAGAGTATGACAAGACCTACAGTAAAAACTGCTGCAGCGATCAGCGCATAACTCGCTATTTCAAGATTATGTGGAACATAAAAATAGTATGACCAGGCAAGGGCAGCAAGCACACTTGCCAGCAGCAACAAAATCCAAATACTTCCAATCATTGGTTTGGCGCGGAGCATCACCTGCACACCAGCAATCGCAAGCACAACAAAGTTATAGGGCCAGATGAGTCCAAATACCCAATCAGGAGGTTGAAAACTAGGACGATTCAAACTGGAGTACCAAGCATTTGAATTTGACACCCACAAACCAGAGAACGCTGCATATGAAATCACGATTGCTATTACAGCAACTACGGCAAAAGTTCTCCACGTCACACTTCCACGCTATACCAAAGAGAGGAACACAACAAGATTCATTAGATTTAGGCCATGGAGATTTTTGGGATTGTCGTTGCAGTTCTGCTTTCCTACGTCCTCTACAGGCTTCGCAATCGCCCCAAAAAACTTGGTAGGCGATGGATTATCGAAGCACTGAAGCAAGAAACCACAGGTGGTGCAATTCTCCTCGTGGCTGCTGTTTCGGCAATGATTATCGCCAACACAGGACTTTCCGACACCTACTTCTCAATAAGGGACACTTATGTAGGTATCGAGGCTCTCCATCTCAATTTGACGATTGGAAAATGGGCAGCAGATGGACTTCTCGCAATCTTTTTCTTTGTCGCTGGAATGGAACTCAAGCACGAACTCACTGTAGGGACGTTGAGTAATCCACGAAGGGCTGCAGTTCCAATTGCTGCAGCACTTGGAGGGATGGCGGTACCTGCATTAATTTTCGTGGGATTCAATCTGAATAATTCATCGGCGCTGAATGGCTGGGCGATTCCAATGGCGACTGACATTGCTTTTGCTTTGGCAGTTCTCTCTGTAGCAGGTTCTCGATTACCGGTAGCTGTCAGAGCATTCTTGTTGACACTTGCAGTCGTTGATGATCTTGGTGCGATTCTTGTGATTGCCCTGTTTTATACGTTGTCACTGAGCACTATGGCTCTGCTTGCATCGATCGCATCAATTGGTCTCTTTGGAATTCTTCATTCGAAGGGTTATGCACGCTGGTGGAATGCACTGCCCCTAGCTCTTTTTGCGTGGGGAACAATGCATGCAAGTGGTGTACACGCGACAGTTGCAGGTCTTGCTCTTGGGTTGCTCATACCAATTACAAAAGACGAAGATAATCCCTCACAATACTCTGAAAAATATGGGAAAACGTGGCATCCAATTTCAGCAGGATTCGCTGTTCCGCTCTTCGCATTTTTTGCAGCAGGTGTGAACGTGTCAGAAGTCGGATTAGAAAACTTTGATCTCAATCTTGCGCTTGGCATTTCATTAGGACTACTCATTGGAAAACCAGTCGGCATTGTCGGTTTTGCCTGGCTCACAACAAAAATTTCCAAAGCGGAACTCAATCCCGCGATTCGCTGGCGAGATGTTTCTGCAATAGGGCTTCTCGGAGGAATTGGGTTCACAGTGTCCCTTCTCATCACCGAGTTGGCTTTTAGAGATTCCGTCAGCCAACTATCTGAAGGAAAACTCGCTGTCTTTAGTGCAAGCGTTTTCGCGGCAATTCTCGCTTCAATCTTGCTTTGGCTCTCAAATCGGAAAACTCCCAAGTTGACTCATGACTAGGGAAATACCTGAAGATCTTTGGCAGGCTTACTGCACTACAAATCTGATCTTTCACGTCAACAACAAGAGTCTTCGTCTCATGCCAGCTGATGCCGGCACTAACCAGTGGCCGTGGCCTGCAACTATCGGACAGATCGTGATAATCAGTGCCATCAATCCATTCAGTGAGCCAAGTGAAGCCAATGAAATTCCTGTTCTTCAAGCATCAATGCAAAGAGAACTTGAGAGACTCAACTACACCTTCCTGCAATGCACAGGAACAGATCAATCAAATGAGTGGCAGGAAGAGTCATTTCTCGTTCTGAACCCGGATGAAGAACATATCTCAAGACTTTGTCACGATTTTCAGCAATATGCGTATTTTCTATGGACGAAAGATTCGTGGAGCGTAAAAAGTGTCGTGAGTTCCCAAGTTTTTCGAACAAACTGGAACCTAGTGGAAACTACTCTTTGATTTCACTTTCAGGGCCAGCAAAATCTTCAGGTCTATGTGGCTGATGCTGAACTTTCTCTTTCTGCCAAGCACGATAGGCAAGAACGCCTGTGAAGATGAGAATAAACAGTAAGTAACTCAATTCAACCACAGCACCACTGAATCCAAAATTAGCAAGAATGGTTCGGCCGTTGAGCAGAAGAACAAGTCCACCAACAATGACACCAAGTGGTGCATGTGGCAGACGTCCCGATAACTTCGCGGCAAACGGAGCCATGATCACACCACCAAGCAAAAGGCCACCAACGACAACAAGATCAATCTTGTTGTCGTTTGAAGGGTTCGTAATAAATGCTGTGACAAACCCAGCGCTTGCAGCAACCGCAACAAGGAACTCTGCAGCACTCACAGTTCCAATCACAAAGCGAGGATGAGTTTTCGTCAGAGCTAAGAGCGTTGGTGTTGTAATCGGACCCCAGCCCCCACCACCAGATGCCGTTACGAATCCCGCAAAGCCACCAAGTGAACTCAATATATATCCTCGAGGTCGACCCTTCACAGGTTTCACAATTTTCATTCCAAAACCAAAGCGGATAATCAACACAATGCCGAGAAGAAATAACAATGTGGACATATATCCGCGAGCACTTTCGGTCGAGATTCGAGTCAATATGGTTGCACCTAGAAATGCACCAATCGCACCTGGGATTGCAAGTCTCAGTAAGACAACTTTGTCCACATTTCCTTCGCGCCAGTGAGCAATACCACTAGAAAGTGATGTGCCCATAGTGGCGAAATACACAGATGATGAAGCGGCCACTGGAGTTGCACCAAGAAAGATCAGCACGGTCGAGCTCGTCACACCAAAACCCATACCGAGCGTGCCATCAATAAATTGAGCCAAAGCACCAGCAAGTGCAAAACTAAAGAATACGCCCACTTTGGCTCCTCAAATAGAGCCAAAGACTACATGAATCCCTACTTACCCTGTTGGAATGCTCTGGCAATCTTCTCAGCGGTCGCAGAAAACTCTGCTGGAATAACCCAAATCTTGCTCGCCTGACCATTGGCGATAAGTGGCAACTGCTGCAAATACTGATACGCAAGCACTTTGTCATCTGGATTAGCGGTGTGAATTGCATTGAAGACCTTTTCAATCGCCTTGGCTTCACCATCAGCCCGGAGAATCGCAGCCTGAGCATCACCTTCGGCACGAAGAATTTCGGCCTGACGGGCACCTTCAGCAGTAAGAATCTGACTCTGCTTTTCACCTTCAGCGGTCAAGATTGCAGCACGCTTATCACGCTCTGCGCGCATCTGCTTTTCCATCGACTCTTGAACACTTGGTGGTGGATCAATTGCTTTGAGTTCAACGCGATTGACCCTCACTCCCCACTTACCAGTGGCTTCATCGAGCACTCCTCGAAGAGAAGCATTGATGGAATCAC
>JBDLTY010000166.1:0-2697 GCA_039805585.1 Actinomycetota bacterium
CAAGTGGATTTAAAGATCTTGATTCAGTCACACATGGTTTTCAACCAGGACAACTTGTGATTGTGGCTGCACGTCCAGGTATTGGTAAGTCCACACTCGCAATGGATATCTCTCGTGCCGCTGCATTGAAGAGTGACATGCCAGTGGCGTTCTTCTCACTTGAAATGTCAAACTCTGAAATCGTTATGCGTATGTTGTCTGCAGAAACTGGAATTGATCTTTCAATTATTCGTTCCGGCAAAATTAATGAAGCGCAGTGGCAGACGCTCGCGATGAAGATGGGTGAACTACACGATAAGCCGCTCTTCCTCGATGATTCACCGAATCTCACGATGATGGAAATCCGCGCAAAGGCACGACGCTTGAAGCAGCGTCACGACATTCGAATGGTTGTTGTCGATTACATCCAGCTGATGTCATCAGGTAAGAAGGTTGAGAATCGTCAGCAAGAAGTTTCCGAGTTTTCGCGGCAGATGAAACTGCTCGCCAAAGAACTCAATGTTCCAGTAGTTGCCCTCAGTCAGTTGAATCGTGGACCTGAGGCACGATCAGATAAACGACCAATGCTTTCTGACCTTCGTGAATCAGGCTCATTGGAACAAGATGCCGACATTGTTATTTTGATTCACCGTGAGGATGCTTACAACAAAGATGGACCACGAGCTGGCGAAGCAGACTTCATTATTGCTAAGCACCGAAATGGTCAGACCCGCGATGTAGTCGTTGCTTGGCAGGGTCATAAGTGCCGTTTCGTGGATATGTTGCGCGTCTAGAATGTAGTCATGATCAATCGATCCCGACTACAAGCGCTGATTGAAGCTGAGCGAACCCTCTACATAGAAAGACACCCAAAGTCACTTGCTGCTTTCAAAGAAGCAAACAATCTTTTTGGCCGAGTGCCAATGACATGGATGAATAAATGGTCGGGCGGATTTCCAATGTATTTGGCATCCGCTCATGGAAATCGAATTACAGATATCGATGGCAATGAATATATTGACTTCGCTCTTGGTGACACAGGTGCGATGGCGGGGCACAGCCCAAAAGAAACTATTGATGCCATTCAGAAACGAATTGATGCACTTGGTGGCATTACCACAATGCTTCCAACCGAGGATGCACAATGGGTTGGTCAAGAGTTAACTCGACGATTTGGTTTGCCACTTTGGTCCTTCACACTAACTGCAACTGATGCTAACCGTTGGGCGATCCGACTTGCTCGTCTTGCGACGGGCAGACCTCGAATCTTGGTCTTTTCATATTGTTATCACGGTAGTGTTGATGAAACACTCGCTGTGCCAGGTCGAGATGGGGATGCAGTTGCACGACCTGGAAATGTTGCACCACCCGTGGAACTGAGCGAAACCACACGTGTCGTTGAATTCAATGACATTGAAGCAGTGAAACGAGAACTTGCCAAGATGGATGTTGCAGCAGTTCTGACAGAACCTGCTCTCACCAACATAGGAATCGTGTTACCAGAGCCCGGATTTCTTGAAGCACTGCAAGCGGCATGTAAAGAAACTGGAACACTTTTGATGATTGATGAGACTCACACAATTTCAGCAGGCCCAGGTGGCGCAACAAAATTGTGGGGATTACAACCAGATATTTTTATTATCGGTAAATCTATTGGCGGCGGTATTCCATCTGGTGCGTATGGAATTACCGAAGAATTGGCTCGAAGTGTGATGAGTCAGAAAGATGCAGACATTGTTGATGTTGGTGGGGTTGGTGGAACCCTTGCAGGTAACGCACTTTCAATTGCAGCAATGCGGGCAACACTTGAACATGTGTTAACTGATGATACCTGGCCAGAGATGATAGATCTAGCGACAGAATTTCGTGCAGGAGTTGAAAAAGCAATCAGCGATTTCAACTTGCCATGGTCTTGCACCCAGCTAGGCGCTCGCGCAGAGTATCGATTCTTGAGTCCTGCTCCAAAAAACGGAACAGAATCCGCTGAAAGTTCAGATCCAGAACTTGAAGAATATTTCCACCTCTACACCGCTAATCGTGGTGTACTCATCACTCCATTTCACAACATGGCATTGATGTGTAGAGATACCCTTGAGTCAGATGTTCAAAGACACTCAGAACTCTTTTATGAGGCGTGTCGAGAACTAGTTGACGCTATTTAATGTGAAATATATCGTCGCAAAAAAGATGATATTTATAAGATTGAATACTATTGCAAGGGCAATTGCAACAGGTGCGAAGCGTTCTTTCTTGATTTGAGCAAGAATCGCAAACACCAAACCTGCGAATGTCAACGCATATCGGACTTCTTCTGGAGCATAAATTCCAAAATTAATACTCATTGGAACCATGTAGATAATGGCAGGACTAAGAGCCGAACTGATGAGTGAGAATTTAGAAAATGCTGGTGACGCCACAGCTGTCGCTGCGCTCAATCCGTTGGCATCTGAACTAGGAACAATAGTTTGCTTAGGCAGTCTTCCTAACGAATAGATGATTGTGCCAATAGTTCCAATTACTACACCAATGGGAAGCGTGACTATGAGTATAAAGCCCGCTGCATCGGCACCGGGTGGTGCTGCGATAGCAGCATAGATAAGTGGCGAAAAGCCAAACACGAGACCAAAGAGACCTAAAAAGCATCCAACTTGGCGCTTACTTTTATCTGAGGATTCCTTTACTTCTCGGATTTCAGGATGTTCATTGTCCATGGTGTTT
>JBDLTY010000167.1:0-3649 GCA_039805585.1 Actinomycetota bacterium
GCATCATCGCTCGTATCCGCGGCTGGTACCAAAATGACACCTCTGCGCTCAAACATGTAGGAAACCGAACCCGCATCAGCCATATTTCCGCCATTCTTACCCATGGCTGTTCTAACTTCCCCGGCGGCTCTATTTCGGTTATCAGTGAGGCACTCAATCAATACGGCGACGCCACCAGGTGCGTAACCTTCATACATCATGACTTGCCAGTCAGCGCCACCTGCTTCGGCACCCGAACCGCGTTTGATGGCGCGCTCAATGTTGTCGTTTGGTACTGAAGCCTTGCGCGCCTTTTGGATTGCGTCATAGAGCGTTGGATTACCTGATGGATCGGCGCCACCCGTACGTGCAGCAACTTCAATTGCTTTGATGAGTTTGGCGAATAGTTTTCCGCGCCTTGCGTCAATGATTGCTTTTTTATGTTTCGTCGTAGCCCATTTTGAATGACCTGACATTATGTGCTCCTTAGCGCTCGAACTATATCGAGAAAATATGCATGTACTTGCATTTCATCAGAAATTTCTGGATGAAAAGAAGTGGCAATCACGTTACCTTGCCTCACTGCAACCGGCTTATTCTCACCAGTGTCACTCATAATCTCGGCAAGAACACTGACATTACTTCCAACTTTTTCCACCCAAGGCGCTCGAATAAATGTTGCATGAAGTGGAATTTTCGAAAACCCATGTTCTTGCAGAGTACATTCGAAACTATCAACTTGTCGGCCGAAGGCGTTTCGCCGTACTTCGATATCAAGCCCACCAAAACTCTGTTGTCCGGCCTTTGGGTCGATGATGGTGTTTGCCAACATGATCATCCCGGCACAAGTTCCAAGAACTGGCTTACCACTTTGAATGAAATCCTTGATAGCACCATCAATTTCGAAAAGCTGAGCCAGTTTTGAAATTGCAGTTGATTCGCCACCTGGAATCACAAGCCCATCTAAGTTTTTCAGGTCCATAGGTGTTCGAACTTCGCGAACTATGACATCTTGAAAACTTGTGAGCGTTTCTATGTGTTCACGAAAGTCACCTTGAAGTGCTAACACTCCAATACTGAGGACCATTACCAACCACGCTCGGCCAATCGATGCGCAACAGGTATCTCGCTCACTGTGATACCCACCATGGCTTGACCTAATCCTCGAGACACTTCAGCGAGTTTGGCAGGATCACTAAAGGCTGTCGTTGCCTGCACGATTGCTTTGGCGCGAGCAAACGCTTCTTTATCAGTTGCTGGCTGCCCCGGTGCATGATTAAAGATGCCCGATCCGACGAAGACGCCATCCGCTCCAAGTTGCATCATCATTGCGGCATCTGCAGGTGTTGCGATTCCTCCGGCGGTGAAGAGTACGACGGGTAGTTTTCCGGTTTCAGCAATTTCTTTCACGATTTCGTAGGGGGCTTGCAATTCTTTGGCTGCAACATACAGTTCATCATCCCGCATGGATGACAAACGACGGATCTCAGCTCCAATTTTTCGCATATGCGTGGTTGCATTTGAAACATCGCCTGTACCCGCTTCACCTTTGGAGCGAATCATTGCCGCACCTTCATTGATACGACGAATTGCTTCACCAAGATTTGTTGCTCCACAGACAAAGGGCACCGTGAATTGCCACTTGTCAATATGGTTTTCATAATCCGCTGGGGTTAAGACTTCTGATTCATCAATGTAATCGACGCCAATTTGCTCAAGGATCTGCGCTTCAACGAAATGGCCAATACGCACCTTTGCCATAACAGGGATTGAAACAGAATCAATGATTTTCTCTATCATGTCAGGTGAGGACATTCGCGCTACGCCACCAGTTGCGCGAATATCGGCAGGTACACGTTCAAGTGCCATGACCGCAACCGCACCAGCATCTTCAGCAATCTTCGCCTGCGTATCAGTAACGACGTCCATGATGACGCCGCCCTTAAGCATCTCGGCCATTCCACGCTTGACTCGTGAAGTTCCGGTAACTTTTGACTTATCTGCTGACATGTGAGCCTCCGACGGGGAATTCTACGCTGAAGGTGTGGGACTCGGCGATTTCACCCAATCGAACTTCATTTCGTCCCTTTCGCTGAGCAATAGCCACCACACATTTCCTTTTGGAATCTTGATCTCCACCCCATCGGGAGTAAACCAGCGCGGGAAGTCTTGGATGGTTGGACGGCTCCATTTCGCTTTGATTGCCTGACCGTTCATGAGCACCCAGCCATTTCCACTTCCAAAAGTCTTGAGGTAGGGAGTAGCACCGCCCGATGAAAGATACCAAGTCTCAAGAGTGGTCGTTTGCATCACAAATACAGTTGTGGTGTTCGCACGCTCGCTTCCAAGATCAGAAATACTTTGCGTTGGTTTTCCATCCGCACCGACGAGCCACGTTTGCTGATCTTCGTTCCAGGTAAAGGTTTTGATGGAACTTGGCCAATCCGCTGTGGCAGATACAACGTCCCGACCTTGAATTGGTTGGTCTGTGTCTTCAAGGAATGTCCAAGCTGACTTGTTCTTCAAAAGGGCTTTTTCAGGATTCTTAAGTCTGGAGAGGATCTCACCATATCGACCCATGAGGTTATGGGGTGCATACCGTGAACTTTCGCGAAAATATCCAACTGAACCTTGTGGTGCGCCAACCAATTGCATTGTAGATTTCCAAAGATACGGACTGGTTCGTCGTGATGCCCCAGAATAGGAAAATCCTGGCTGGCCAAATGCAGCCGCTATGTCAACGTCCGTGATGCGCGCAGAACGAATAGGGCCCAGTGTTGTGGGTTGTTCTGATTGGTAAACAGCAAAAAGTCGTGTCAATCCACCTTCAACAGGTTCAACCACAATCACGTCGGCAAGATTGAGAGCCCATTGAGGTCGCGCCGCGGAAACATCGTCAATTTTCACTGCTAGAACGGGAATAGTTTCATCCGCACATAATCCAGTCAGCGGCGAAGTCCAACAAGGGGTTTCAGATGGTGAACTTGAAGATTGTGTCTGATCTGGAGCTGAGGTTGCACACGCTGCTAACAATAAACTGAGTAAAGCCATCACATAACGTTTTGTCATGGTGCAATTCTAATCAAACCCCTGCAGGATATTTGAAAGTTTGTCAGCTGGAACATCATCCATATCGAGCGCAACGGGCAATTTTGTATTTCCAGCGAGCCGAAAGATTCGAACAAGTATTCGCTTATGAAGCAAGGTTGCTGCACCAACAGCATCATTATGAAAACGCCGTGCAAGTTCGATTCGGTAGCAACACTCAGCGAGCTCTTGCATAATGGCAAATTGACTTGTGGACTCGATTGCAACATCACGTGAAAACACTTTTCGTAATTCTTGTGAGACTTTACTTTCAGCAAGTAGATAGTCCTCAAGTTGACCATCTGCTGCCCAGTTGGCCTTTTCAACACACTCAGATAGTAAAGACGAAATAGCATCACCAAACGTATTGTCTTCTAACAATTTCGAAATGAGATTTTCACGTTGCACAAGTTGCCAACGAAGTGATATCAATAAGTCATCACGACGTATGTGCACTTGATGAAGTCGCCCCGCCAAATTGCTACACCACCAGAGGGTGAGAATTACAGCGGCAATAAGCACAATCCACCACATCATGATTGCGACCTGCCTGGAAATCGACCCATCACTTGTCCACGCAAAT
>JBDLTY010000168.1:0-18951 GCA_039805585.1 Actinomycetota bacterium
GGTCGCTCGCTTCATGATTCGTTTGTGATTGTGGATTAAGCACAATCCCTCGAACGAAACGTGTTACTAACGGTGCTTTCACGAATTGGCAGAGACTCAAGGGTGGTTCTTACCCATGACGTAGGTCAGCGGGATAACTTGCGAGTGGGGCGTCACGATGGTGTTGTTGCTGTCGTTGAGAAGCTCAAGGGCCATCCACTCTTCGCCCACGTCACCCTGACAAGATCTGAAAGAAGCCAAATTGCAGCCCTTGTGACAGACATATTGGACGATATTTCACTCTGACTTCTGTGGTACCTAACACCCCATTTTGTACCTTTTGTCCATAAATTTGGCATAAAATTCCCTAAATCTGGGGATAACTAAGGCGTTTCCAAGTTGCTATCCACAATGGAATGTGGGGAGGGTACACCCATGATTTCGAAGATCTGGGTATCAATTTTGGCATCCATCCTCGCCCTCGGCTTGGTGTTTTCAAGCCAGGTTTCGGCCTCTGCTGTCACGTTGGAAGAGGAAGACGAGGAAGTCATTGTTATCGTTGAAGACCCTGCAGGCGATCAAGATGATGTGCCTGAGGTTGTCGTCCAAGAGCCGAAAATAGAACCTCGAGTCTTTGCCGCACGGTCAAAGGCAGCCTTCTTGAAGGCACGTGACTTTGCCCCCAAAACACACAAAGGCTTCTATCGAACCAGTGAATATGCCAAGTGGTACACGCGAGAGCACATTAAAGAGCGCTACGGCTGGGGCAACGAGCAATTCCGCTGCCTTACATGGATTTGGGGCAAGGAATCGGCTTGGAACTTCAGAGCCAAAAGTCCATCTGGCCTCTATCGAGGAATTCCACAACTTGATAAGCGAATCGTGTTTGCCAATCGAGTGGGACTGAATTTCTATATGGCCAACCCTGAGATTCAAATTCAGCTCGGCGCGAAATACATCAAGCATCGAGACGGGTACGGCACTCCGTGCAAAGCCATGCGCCATAAACAACGCAAGGGCTGGTACTAACCAACTGTCAGGTTTTCCCGCCGAGTAGATTTGACCCCTACCTCGGGAGTACAACGTGGATCTCTACGAATACCAAGCAAAAGAACTTTTCGCCAAACATGGTGTTCCCATAACACCTGGGATTGTGGTTGAAAACGTTAATGATGCCAAAGCCGCCTACAACCAAATTGGTGGCAAAGTTGTTATCAAAGCACAAGTGAAAACTGGTGGTCGAGGAAAAGCTGGTGGCGTCAAAGTCACTGATTCTGTTGAAGATGTTGCGGCGAAAGCAGATGCGATTCTTGGTCTTGATATCAAGGGGCACGTTGTTGGCAAAGTCTTAATTTCAGAAGCATCAGCTATCGTTGAAGAATATTACGTTTCCTTTTTGCTAGATCGAGCGAATCGAAGTTTTCTTGCCATGGCTTCAGTTGAAGGTGGTATGGACATTGAGGAAGTTGCTGCCACAAAACCTGAAGCACTGGCTCGAATTCAAATCGATGCTATTGAAGGTTGCACCAAAGAGAAAGCGATTGAAATCGCAACGGCTGCAAAGTTTCCGGAAGCCGTGAAAGATCAAGTCGTAGAGATTTTGCAGAACCTTTGGCAAACATTGGTCAAGGAAGATGCAACCTTGGTTGAAATTAATCCGCTTGCCAAACTTGCAGACGGTCAAGTGGTTGCACTTGATGGCAAAATGACACTTGATGACAATGCTCGTTTTCGTCATCCAGACCACGAAGCATTGGTTGATAATTCCAACACTGATCCCCTTGAACTTCGAGCCCACGAACTTGATTTGAATTATGTGAAGCTTGAAGGACAGGTAGGTGTAATTGGTAACGGTGCAGGGCTTGTGATGTCCACACTCGATGTCGTTGCCTATGCCGGCGAGGAGTTTGGTGGAGTCAAGCCTGCAAACTTCCTTGATATCGGTGGTGGAGCAAGTGCTGAAGTGATGGCAAATGGTCTTGACATTATTTTGCATGATCCTGATGTGAAAAGTGTGTTTGTGAATGTTTTTGGTGGCATCACTGCTTGCGATGCGGTTGCCAACGGAATTCTCCAGGCAATCGAGTTACTTGAATCAAAAGGCGAAAAAGTAACCAAGCCACTGATTTGTCGTATTGATGGCAATAATGCTGTGCTCGGTCGAAAGATTCTTGATGAGTCTGGAATTGCGGTTATTGAACGAGTTGAAACAATGGATGAAGCAGCCCGTCGAGTTGCAGAGGTGGCACGTTAAATATGGCTATTTTTCTTGATGAAAATTCACGAGTCATCGTTCAAGGTATGACTGGATCTGAAGGAACCAAACACACCCGACGTATGATTCAAAGTGGGACCACCATTGTTGGTGGTGTAACCCCTGGTAAAGGTGGCACTGATGTTGATGGCATTGCCGTCTTCAACTCCGTAGCTGAAGCCAAGGCGGCAACGAATGCAAATGTCAGTGTTGTTTTTGTGCCACCTCGATTTGCGAAAGCTGCTGTGATTGAAGCGATTGATGCCGAAATTGAACTATGCGTTGTTATCACAGAAGGTATTCCAGTTCACGACACGGCAAGTTTCTATCAATACAGTGTTGACAAGAAGAAGACCCGAATCATTGGACCCAATTGCCCGGGCATCATCAGTCCAGGAAAATCAAATGCAGGTATTACCCCTGGCGATATCACAACCCCAGGCCGAATAGGTCTAGTTTCAAAGTCAGGTACCTTGACCTATCAGATGATGTATGAACTACGCGACATTGGATTCTCAACCGCGGTTGGAATTGGTGGCGATCCAATTGTTGGTACGACGCATATTGATTGCTTAGCAGCATTTGAGGCGGACCCTGAAACTGATGCCATCGTGATGATTGGCGAAATCGGCGGAGATGCCGAAGAACGTGCTGCTGCCTATATTGCCAAGTACATCAGCAAACCAGTGGTTGGCTATGTTGCAGGATTTACTGCCCCTGAAGGAAAGACCATGGGCCATGCTGGCGCAATTGTTTCAGGTTCTGCAGGCACTGCACAGGCGAAGAAAGAAGCGCTTGAGGCAGTGGGTGTGAAAGTTGGAAAGACACCATCTGAAACAGCGCGATTGATGCGTGAAATTATGCAAAACCTCAGCCACTCTTAGGAATTGTGAAACGTCGAAAGTCCAATGCCGTAGCCGAAGTCATTTGGCCTTTGCCATTGGCTGCAGTGATCGCTTCCCTTTGGGCGAACGTAGTGTTGCTCGTGGTTACACTTTTGAGCGCGAGTTTCATCTGGATTTTAACTGCGGAGAGTTCAACTGAGTTTTCACTCGCATTGAATATCGGGGTTGCATTTCTTGCATTCAGCCAGTTTGTAACACTGCAAGTTGGCGCACTGACCTTTGGGCTAGCGCCACTTGGAGTTAGTTTTATCTTGTTATGGTTTTTGAAAGTTGCATTCCTTCGAGCGCTACGAGCAAGCCTCATCACTCAGGCACTTCACCTCGTGATGCTGTCACTGACGTTTGCGATGAGTCATGCTGGTATCTGGTGGGTCATTACCCGGTTTCTTTTTGAAGATATCCAAGTTTCATCGGGACAGATGCTGCTTGCAACTTCAGTCTTTGCACTCAGCGCAAGTATTTGGGCGATGCTACGCCAGGTTGATGTCGAGGTTGAAGAGACGGAGTACGAAATATCTCTTGAACGAACGAGTCCGCGTGAAAAGCAAAGGTCTGCTCGAACTATTCTCTTGGATATATACGGTGCATTACATCCAGATATTCACCTAGGGTTCAAAGTTGCGTTTCGAATCTTCTTCATCTTTATGCTCTACGCAATTGTTTTATTCCTCATCAACGGGATCTTGAATCTCAATTCCGTTCGCCAAGTGGCAGCGATTAGTGCCAATGATGTTGGTTCATGGATTCTGCTGACGCTTTTGACACTGCTTTATATTCCAACTGTGGTGTTATGGATGTATTCACTTGCGCTGGGTGCTGGTTTCAGCGTTGGTGCTGGCAGTGTGATTAATCTTCACACGCAAGCCGTTGGGCCACTTCCGAGTTTGCCATTTCTTGGCTTTGTCCCCTACGACTTACCTGACTGGGTGGCAGTTTCGTACGTGCTCGTGTTGCTGCTTTCAACATTCGTAGGCTTTGTGAATCTAAGAAAGATACGAGTTGATAGTTTCAGACGATTCATGATCGCCTTTGTCACTCTCACCGTTCTGCTCAATAGTTCAATCGCGTTGCTTGGCTCGGGGGGAATTGGATCTGGTCGTTTTGAAGAAGTGGGTATCAGCGCTTTAATGCTATCGATCTGGGCATTGGTCTTCGCAGTGCTGGGGCTTGCTGGGGCGTTGCTGCTGATTTCAAGGACTCGAACAAAGCCAAACATGGAAAGATAGGCGCATGCCTCTTGCCGCCACGACTGAAGCCCTTCCGCTGATTGAAATAGGTGGCGCACTTTTCCTGTTGGGATTGGTTGCGTATTTAGCGGCTCGCATCGGTGTGAGTGCTGTTCCTCTGTTTTTGATAACCGGTCTTGCATTTGGTAATGGCGGTCTTGTTCAAATCCAAGTCAGTGAGAATTTCTTCAACATCGGTGCCCAAATTGGAGCCTTGCTACTCCTACTTCTTTTAGGTCTTGAATATTCAGCACGAGAACTTTCAACAGCGCTTAAAGAACGGAGAACTGCGGGGTTGATTGACTTGGTCAACGGTATTCCAGGTGCAGCACTTGCCTACATGTTGGGCTGGCCCCTGGTAGGAATCATTGCCATGGGTGGGATTACCTATGTTTCATCTTCAGGTATTGCAGCGCAACTTATTCGTGACTCAGGTTGGGCCCGTTCTGAAGTTGCACGGCGCACCATCAGCATTCTGGTCCTTGAGGATTTGATTCTTGCCCCGTACCTACCGCTTGTCACTGCTCTAGCACTCGGGGTTGGAGTTCTTGGAGGTGTTATTTCAGTGGGGGTTGCTATTGCAATTACTGGGGTCGTACTTGTAATCGGCGTGAGAAACGAGCAATTACTTTCGAGAGTGTTGAATTCGCGAGAACCAAACGCACTTTTGCTTACCGTTTTTGGTCTTGCGCTTTTTGCAGCAGGCCTTGCAACACTCGTTGGTTTTTCTGGGGCAGTAGCAGCATTCTTGGTCGGATTGTTGCTCACAGGTGAAGTTGCTGAGGCTGTTCGAATCAGGCTCGCGCCATTGAGGGATCTGTTCGCATCCCTGTTCTTCCTTTTCTTTGGATTGGCAACAGACCCAGCAGACATCATCACGACACTTCCATATGTTGTGCCACTTGTTGTGGCTGGGGTCATTACAAAATTCATCACCGGTCGCTACATTGGAAAAGGATTGAACGACCCGATGAGTTGGCGTCGAATCTCTGCATTCTTGGTGCCACGCGGTGAGTTCTCAATCGTCATTGCAGGATTAGTTGCAGGGTTTTCATTTTCAGCAGAACTTCAGGCAATTACCGCCTCGTACGTAATCCTTACAACTGTTGTGGGTTCTTTCTTAGTGTTGCTGTTTCAAAGTCGTTTTTCGCGGCGTGATGTATGAGTTTTAAAGTAGTCGTGCTGGCTTCTGGAGCCGGGAGTTTATTCAAAGCGCTTCTTGAGAATGCTGATATCTACGAAGTTGTAGCGCTGATTACTGATACACCAGAGGCAGAAGCGCTTAAGATTGCAGAAGCGTATGGCGCACGGACATACATTGTGGAATTAGAGGATTTTGAATCACGAGAGCTGTGGAACCATTCCTTGGCAGAGGTCCTAACATCACTGGAGCCCGACCTCGTGGTGTCAGCAGGCTTTATGAAAATCATAGGTGAACCTGTGATTTCATTATTCAAGAACCGAATAATCAATACTCATCCAGCACTTCTGCCACTTTATCCAGGATCCCATGCTGTGCGCGATGCGTTGAAAGCACATGCATCTACAACTGGTGCAACTGTTCATTACATTGATGCAGGTATGGACACAGGAGAGATCATTGCGCAGAGAGAAGTTGCAGTAATGCCGGGGGATAGTGTTGAAACCCTGCATGAGCGCATTAAAGAAGTAGAGCGAGTGTTACTTGTCGATATTATCCGGCAATTCGCACGAGAGAAAGCCTCGAACTTGTGAGCACGTTCAACCTTCAAATCCTCGACGGCTCACAATCTTTGCGTGAATCTGACGTCAATGATTTGGTGGAACTCATTCATGATGCCATTCACCATCATCATTCTGTAGGGTTCTTATTGTCAACAACGAAGGCAGAGCTAGGCGAATTCTGGCTTGAAGAAATCTCGGATTTGAAAACACGCAATACGTTTGTGATAGCACGAATCGATAATCGAATCGTTGGTATCGTGATACTTTCAAGAGAAACCCGACCCAATGGCCGACACCGAGCTGAGCTTCGGAAGTTGATTGTTCACTCGAACTTTCAACGTCTTGGGATCGGAAAAGCTTTGGTTGATGAAGCCACGCTCTATGCCAAAACTCTTGGACTCTCGCTCTTGTATTTGGACTCGGCAACCGATTTTCTGGTTGATACGGTGTATGAATCATGGGGCTGGCAAAAGGCAGGTTCAATACCCGACTATTCTTCGAAACCTGACGGCACATTAGAACCAACGACATACTTTTATAAGAAACTCTAAAGAGAGCGAGATGAGGGTGAACGACCGAAAACCACTACACAGAGCACTCATCTCAGTTTCAGATAAAACGCGATTAATTGAACTCGCGAAGGCACTGCATCAGCATGGTGTTGAAATTGTCTCCACCGGATCAACTGCTGCAACCATCGAAGAAGCAGGGATTGACGTTACGCTCGTTGCTGACATTACGGGCTTCCCTGAGAGTCTTGATGGCAGAGTGAAAACCCTTCACCCGAAAATCCATGCAGGACTACTTGCAAATCTTGATATCGAATCACATCGGGAAGAATTAGCAGAACTTGAAATAGCGATGTTTGATCTGGTTGTTGTGAACTTGTATCCATTTACCCAAACGGTGATGAGTGGAGCAGATGCTGCGACCTCAATTGAGAATATTGATATTGGTGGACCTGCCATGATTCGGTCGGCTGCCAAAAATCATCAGCACGTTGCTGTCGTCACAAATGTAGATGCATACGACAGAATATTTTCAGCACTTGAACAAGGTGGTTTTACATTACGTGAACGCCAAACCCTCGCCGCAGAGGCGTTTGCCCTTACAGCAACCTATGACGTTCATGTCGCATCGTGGATGGGAAACGTGCTCGCTGGGAAAAATAACCCAGAAGGTTTTCCCAACTGGCTTGGTGCCACCTACAATCTCAGCAACATCCTCAGGTATGGTGAAAATCCCCACCAAAAGGCAGCGCTTTATACCGCCGGCTTTGGATCTCCTGGAGTCGCAGGTGCAACGCTGCTTCAAGGTAAAGCAATGTCTTTCAATAACTATGTTGATGCTGAGAGTGCGTTTCGTGTCGCATATGACTTTGATGATCCCACGATTGCAATCATCAAACATGCAAACCCATGTGGGATTGCATCAGCAAAGTCCTTGAAAAATGCCTACTTGAAAGCGCTCGCATCTGATCCAATCAGTGCATTTGGCGGAGTAGTTGCATCAAATACCGAAATCGATGCTGAGACTGCTGAGGAAATCATCACGTTATTTACTGAAGTTGTAATAGCAAAAAGTTTTACTGATTCAGCACTAAAGATTTTTTCATCAAAGCCAAATATCAGAGTTGTGAAAGTTTCAGGCGGTTATCAACACGGCATTGAAATGAAACCAATCTCAGGGGGAGTCCTCTTACAAAGCCAAGATGCATCCAATGCACCAGGAGATGACCCATCCTCCTGGACACAAGTTGCAGGTGGAGATGTCGAGGCCGATGTCATGCAAGATCTTGCATTTGCATGGAAAGCAATTCGCGGCGTGAAAAGTAACGCGATTTTGATAGCGAAAGATCAAGCGACCATTGGTATTGGAATGGGTCAAGTTAATCGAGTTGATGCAAGCTCCTTGGCAGTGAATCGTGCAGGCGAGCGGTGTAGAGGCGCAGTTGCAGCTTCCGATGCATTTTTCCCATTTCCCGATGGCCTTGAGATCTTGATCCGTGCAGGAGCCAAAGCAATAGTTGCGCCGCGAGGTAGTGTGAAGGACGAGGAAGTTATTGCGGCTGCAAAAGAAGCTGGCATCATTCTTTTCCACACTGATGCAAGGCACTTCTTTCATTGAGACCACTCTTCATAGCCCAGACACTTGCGATTCTTGCAGGCTCTATTACCGCACTTCAATCGCGAGTGAACGGTGAGCTTTCGCTCTACACGAATAGTTCGACACATGCGGCTTTGATTTCTTTTACAACCGGATTATTGCTTGTAGGCAGCACGATGCTCTTTTCACAATCAATTCGCCGGGGTTTGATGAATGTTTTGAAGGCTGTGAAAAATAAGGAACTCCCATTTTGGAAAGTTGTGGGTGGTTCAATTGGGGGATTCTTTGTTGCCACCCAAAGTGCAAGTGTTCCAGTAATGGGAGTAGCCCTCTTCACCGTAGCAGTAGTTTCAGGTGGAGCACTTTCTTCTCTTATCGTAGATCGCTATGGCATCAGTCCCTTTGGTCATGCGGCAATTTCACAAACGAGACTGCTTGCAAGTGCACTTGCGGTTATCGGAGTCGTTGTTGCAGTGAGTGAACGATTACATGATGCAAATTTTGATATTGTGCTCTTGGTACTCTCATTTCTTGTTGGCGCACTTGTCTCACTTCAACATGCGCTCAATGGTCATGTTGGTAAATTCAGTGGGAATTTACTTGCAGCAACATTTATCAATTTCTTCTTTGGCACATTGTTTCTTGTCATACTGCTTGGCATCCAATCACTTTTTGGGTCGAATGGCTTCGAGTTTCCCCAAGGCAATCCATGGTGGAGTTACACCGGTGGCCTGATTGGTGTGACATTCATCATCAGTGCTGTCTACATTATTAACATTCTTGGCTCGGTACGATTTATTATGGGCAATGTAGCGGGACAAATACTTGGATCGTTAGTACTCGATATCACCATGCCAACGACAGGGACAAGCCTTTCGATAACACTCCTTATCGGAATGTTTATCACTCTTGCTGCAGTTGTGTTAGCAAACCTCAAACGTGAAACGAGTTTGGTATGAAACTCTGGCATATCACGCTCTCAATTATTGGCGTCTGGCTTTTACTTTTCTTTGGCCAGTATCGAATAGCTGCCTACATTCTCGCTTTAGTGTGCTGCCTTGCGCTCTTTGCACGATTACAAGGAACAGATTTCGAGGTTCGATCAAAGCGGTTTGATGTGATTGCCCTCGCTGGATTAGCACTATCACTGGCAGTATTTGGCTTCCTAGTTCCCTGAAGGAGCTCTCATCTCTCTCGGTAGACTGAGCCACTGATTTTGGGAGAAATATGTCACGCAAAGGGAAAGTCTCCGTCATCGGAGCAGGTTTCTACGGTTCAACAACAGCACTTCGACTTGCTGAATATGACATCTTTGAAACGGTTGTACTCACTGACATTATTGAAGGTAAACCAGAGGGATTAGCGCTTGATATTAATCAATCCCGCTCAATTGAAGGCTTTGAAACGAAAGTCATTGGTCAAAGCACTGGCGCAAATGGTGAAGGATATGAAGCCATCGAAGGTTCAGATGTGGTGATTATTACCGCGGGCCTTCCACGAAAGCCAGGAATGAGCCGAATGGATTTGATTGAGACGAATGCAAAGATTGTTCGATCTGTTGCAATGAATGTCTCGAAGTTCGCGCCAAATGCTGTCGTTATCGTCGTATCAAACCCTCTTGATGAGATGACTGCCCTTACCCAAATCGCTACAGGTTTTTCCCACAACAAAGTTATGGGTCAGGCTGGAATGCTTGACACCGCTCGATTCACTCATTTCGTTGCCGAAAAACTTGGTGTTCCGGTTGCTGATGTGAAAACCCTGACGCTTGGATCCCACGGCGACACGATGGTTCCTGTTCCTTCGCGCTGCGAAGTTGGAGGTAAAGCTCTCAGTGACTTACTGTCAGAAGCAGAGATCAATGAACTTGTTGATCGCACGCGAAATGGTGGCGCTGAAGTCGTGGCACTTCTGAAGACAGGCTCTGCGTATTTCGCGCCATCAGCAGCAGCAGCCCGAATGGCTCGCGCAGTGATTCTCGATAGCAATGAAGTGATGCCGGTCTGCGCATGGATGCAAGGTGAATATGGGATTCAGGATGTGTACCTGGGTGTCGAAGCCCAGATAGGTAAGAATGGTGTGAATAAAGTCATCGAAACCAAACTCACAGACACTGAAAAGGCGGCACTCTTAACAGCCGCTGAAGCAGTTCGTGAAAAGCAAGCAGATGTGAAGGATCTCTAAATGAAAATAATCAAAGTTCAAAATCCTGTCGTTGAACTAGATGGCGATGAAATGACTCGCATTATCTGGCAGTTCATCAAAGACCAATTGATTTTGCCGTATCTCGATGTTGAACTCGAATACTATGACTTAGGAATTGAACATCGAGATGCAACAGATGATCAAGTCACAATTGATTCAGCCGAGGCCATTAAGAAACATGGCGTTGGCGTCAAGTGCGCGACTATCACTCCGGATGAAGCGAGAGTAAAAGAGTTCAACCTGAAAAAGATGTGGAAGTCTCCAAATGGAACCATCCGTAACATCTTGGGTGGGGTGATTTTCCGCGAACCGATTATCATTTCAAATATTCCGCGCCTTGTGCCATCATGGACAAAACCAATTGTTGTTGGACGTCACGCATTCGGTGATCAGTATCGTGCAACAGACATTAAGGTTCCGAGCGCTGGCACGCTCACGCTCACCTTCACACCAACTGATGGCAGTGAACCAATGGAATTGAATGTGTTTGATTTCCCTTCAGGCGGCGTTGCTATGGCGATGTATAACTTAGATGAAAGTATTCGAGACTTTGCCCGAGCATCATTCCGCTATGGACTATCACGAAATTATCCGGTGTATTTGTCTACCAAGAACACCATTTTGAAAGCCTATGATGGACGCTTCAAAGATATTTTTGCTGAGATTTTCGATAGTGAATTCAAGTCTGAATTCGATAAAGCGGGAATTACCTACGAACACCGTTTGATTGATGACATGGTTGCCGCTGCTTTGAAGTGGGAAGGTGGGTATGTCTGGGCATGCAAGAACTATGACGGTGATGTTCAGTCCGACACGGTTGCCCAAGGTTTTGGATCACTTGGGCTGATGACTTCAGTACTGATGACACCAGATGGCCGAACTGTTGAAGCAGAGGCCGCTCACGGCACCGTCACGCGTCACTACAGGCAACATCAAGAAGGTAAACCAACTTCCACAAATCCAATTGCATCTATTTTTGCTTGGACTGGTGGTTTAGCCCATCGCGGAAAGCTTGATAACAACCCAGAACTCATTAACTTTGCTCGAACCCTTGAGAAGGTATGTGTTGAAACTGTGGAGTCAGGAAAGATGACAAAAGATCTTGCTATCTTGATCGGACCAGATCAGCCTTGGCAAACCACTCAAGATTTCCTTGCAAGTATTGATGAGAACCTTCAAAAGGCGATGCTATAGTCAATGCTGTCTGTCATCTCAGTAAATCTGAATGGTATTCGCGCTGCTCATAAGAACGGTGGCCTTGATTGGCTTAAGGAACAAATCGATACTGGCCAGGCCGATATCGTGTGCTTGCAAGAAGTACGTGCCAATGATGAACAGTTTCTGGAAACTCTTGCTGCTGCAGGACTCGATTCCTTGCACGTGGCACATAGTGCAAGTGAGAAAAAAGGCCATGCAGGTGTTGCAATTATCTCGAACTTACCCATGATTTCAACTACGCATGGAATTGGAACCTTCAAGAAACAGGGTCGCTGGATCGAGGCTGAGTTCAAAACAAAACTTGGCTCTCTAACAGTAATGAATGTGTATGTGCACACCGGCGATGAAACGAGCGTTGAAAAGCAGAAAGAAAAAGAGTCATTCTTGAAGACGATGACAAAGTCAATGAAAGAAAAGGCCAGCGCTGCATCGAGTAAGAACCATTTCCTACTTGTGGGAGATTTGAATGTGGGGCATACGGAATTCGATATCAAGAATTGGAAGGGTAATCTCGGCAAAGCTGGTTTTCTTGAGTCCGAACGAGCTTATTTCGATACGTGGTTCAATGATTTGGCATGGGTAGATCTCGGCAGAGAGTTTGCGGGGCAGATTCCTGGCCCCTACACATGGTGGTCGTGGCGAGGAAAAGCCTTTGATAATGATGCAGGTTGGCGAATTGATTATCAGTTAGCGACGAAGCACCTTGCCGGAATGCTTTCTCACTATGAGGTGCACAGAGCGCCAAGTTACGATACCCGTTGGAGCGATCACGCTCCAGTTCAGACCATTTTCTCCAAGTAGGATACGCGCGTGGACGGTGGCGACTTATGGCTAGAAATTACTCTTGTCATTGGCTTTATTCTGATCAGTGGGCTCTTTGCTGCCGCTGAAATAGCCCTCGTTTCCCTACGTGATTCCCAGATTCAACAGCTCAGTTCAAAGGGTCGACGAGGCCATGTGCTTTCAAGTCTGTCCAAGAATCCAACTCGATATCTTGCAACGATTCAAGTTGGTATCACCTTTACCTCCTTCATTTCGGCAGGTCTTGGCGCTTCGCGCCTAGCACCATTTCTCGAACCAACTCTTCGAAACCTTGGACTTGGTGAAACCGCATCGCTCACTGTCGCATTCGTGTTGGTAACGCTCGTCGTTGCATTCATTTCACTCGTTCTTGGTGAACTTGTACCAAAGCGAATTGCAATCGCTCGCGCTGAAAGCATTGCGATGCTGTTCGCGATTCCGATTGATGTGCTTGCGCGTGCAACGAAGCCTTTTATCTGGTTGCTCACAAGTTCAACTTCCATTGTGCTCAGAATTTTTGGTGTTGATCCACATGCAAGCCGCGAACAAATGAGTGGCGAGGAACTTCGGGATATTGTGGCGAGCCATGAAGAACTCTCTGAAGATGAACGTGAACTTATCGATGAAGTATTCGAAGCGCAAGATCGTGAACTTCGCGAAGTGATGCAACCTCGAACCGAGGTTGACTTCCTTGAAGGTGATTTACCTGTCTTTAAAGCAATGAAACTTGTGGTTGATATGCCACACTCCCGATACCCTGTTATCGGTGAAAGCCCAGATGATGTTTTGGGCTTCGTGCATATTCGAGACATTCTCAATCCTGCCATGAGTGAGCGTTCAATTCGACTTTCAGAGCTTGCACGAAACATTCCACGCTACCCTGGAACAAAAGGCGTTATTCCAACCCTTTCTGACATGAGGCGAAACCATGTTCATTTCGCGCTGGTTGAAGATGAATATGGCGGAACCGCAGGCATTATCACGCTTGAAGACTTAGTTGAAGAACTGATTGGTGATATCAGCGATGAATACGATGTGCCTGAATACGAGGACAGTACTGGCGAAATCATTATTGATGGTGGGATGAATCTTGAAGACTTTCATGAGGAAATGGATCTTGAGTTACCAGATGGCCCATATGAAACTGTTGCTGGTTTCGTCGTGGCCGAAGCGGGGTCATTACCTGAGGTTGGTTTAGAAGTTCACTACTCAGGCTATCTGTTCACTATTCTTGAAGTTGAAAATAAGCGTGCAACGAAATTGAAGCTTGAACGCGTTCCACTAGGTGAGAATCTGGGAGAATCAGACCGTGAGTAAACCAAGAGTTTTATCAGGTATCCAACCAACTGCTGATTCGTTTCACCTTGGCAATTATCTTGGAGCGCTTCGTAACTGGGTGAGTATGCAATCAGAATTTGATTGCTTCTACATGATTGCTGATATGCACGCCCTGACAGTCAGCCCTGACCCTATAGATTTAGAGCATCGAACCCTTGTTTCCTACGCTCAACTTGTAGCACTTGGCATCGATCCGAAAACTTCAACCATTTTTGTTCAAAGCCAGGTATCCGAGCATGCTGAGTTAATGTGGGTGTTGTCCTGTCTGACTGGCTTTGGCGAAGCAAATCGAATGACACAATTTAAGGATAAAAGCGCAAAACAAGGTAATGACTCAACCAATGTTGGGCTATTTACCTATCCGATTCTGCAAGCATCTGACATTTTGCTCTATCAACCAAAAGCCGTTCCAGTCGGAGAAGATCAACGGCAACATCTTGAACTCACCCGCGACCTTGCTATCAGGTTTAACTCCCGCTATACAGAAGTGCTGACAGTACCCGAAGCACATATCGTCAAAGACACTGCGAAAATCACGGATTTGCAGGAACCAACTGCGAAGATGAGTAAGTCAAGTCCTTCAGGATGTTTGATGTTACTCGATCCATTGAAAACGATTGAAAAGAAGATTAAATCAGCAGTAACAGATTCGGAAACTCAGATTGCTTTTGACCCGGTTAATAAAGCAGGCGTCTCCAATCTATTATCGATTCTCTCCGTGTTCTCAGGAAAATCAGTTCCAGCGCTTGTCAGTGAATTTGAAGGTCAGATGTATGGGGCGCTGAAAACTCAAGTTGCTGAACATGTGGTTGCCTTTGCTGAGAGTTATCAAACTACTGTGAATGGATTACTTGCCGACAAGGCCGAACTTCGCCGAATGATTACTGAAGGCTCTAATCGAGCACAAACAGTCGCGGCCGACACAGTTGCTCGTGTCTATGAAAGTGTTGGTTTTCTTAGCCGCGGAAAATAACTGCGCGCTTCACTTCTTGAATCGCTTTCGTGATTTGAATACCACGAGGACACGCTTCTGTGCAGTTAAAGGTAGTGCGGCAGCGCCACACACCTTCTTTGTCATTGAGAATCTCGAGACGGGCTGATGCACCTTGATCGCGTGAGTCAAAGATGAAACGGTGCGCATTGACGATGGCTGCAGGACCGAAATACTGGCCATCGGTCCAAAAGACTGGGCACGAGGTGGTGCAGGCAGCACACAAAATGCACTTTGTGGTGTCGTCAAAACGTGCTCGCTCTTCTGGGCTTTGAATGCGCTCTTTGGTTGGCTCGGAGCCTTTGGTAATCAAGAACGGCTTGATTTCGCGATAGGCCTGGAAGAACGGTTCCATGTCAACCACAAGATCTTTTTCAAGCGGTAGTCCCTTAATCGCTTCAACGGTCACAGGGTTTGATGTGTCGAGATCTTTTACAAGAGTCTTACAAGCAAGGCGATTTAATCCATTGATGCGCATGGCATCTGAACCACAGATGCCATGACCACAGGATCTACGGAAAGTGAGCGTGCCATCGTGATCGGCTTTGATGGCATGAAGAGCATCAAGTACGCGATCTGTTGGGTAGCAGTCAACTACATAGTCTTCCCAATGCGCATCGGTATCAACTTCTGGATTGAAGCGACGAACTCTGAACGTTACTGGAATCGTTTTCATTAGTACTTACGCTCCATCGGTTGATAGCGAGTAATCACAACAGGTTTGTAATCAAGTTTCACACCATCCTCGGTGAGGTACGCCATAGTGTGCTTCATAAAGTTTTCATCATCACGCTCTGGATAATCTTCTCGAGCATGACCACCACGCGTTTCCTTACGAGCAAGGGCACTGACAACAAGTGACTCCGCTAAGTCAAGCAAAAAGCCAAGTTCGACCGCTTCTAGCAAATCGGTGTTGTAGCGAAGACCCTTGTCAGAAATTGAGATTGACTTGTAGCGCTCTTTCAAACTTTGAACATCGGCAAGGGCTTGCTTGAGTGTTTCTTCAGTCCGATATACCTGAGCATTCAAGTCCATGGTTTCCTGCATTGCTTTGCGCAAGATATGCACGCGTTCATCTCCTTGATTTGCACGAAGGCCTTCAAGCATTGAAACGACATAGGATTCAGGATTCTCTGGAAGTTCAGGCCATGCGGCACTATGGGCATATTCACTTGCAGCAATACCCGCTCTTCGACCAAAGACATTGATATCAAGCAGCGAGTTTGTGCCAAGGCGATTCGCACCGTGAACTGAGACGCAGGCAACTTCACCTGCAGCGTAGAGCCCTGGCACAACATCGGTGTTATTGCGAAGCACTCTGGTCTCAACGTCGGTTGGAACACCACCCATTGCATAGTGAGCAGTTGGAAAGACTGGAACAAGTTCAGTTACTGGATCAACACCAAGGTAAGTGCGCGCAAATTCAGTAATATCAGGAAGCTTGGATTCGATTTGCTCTTTGGGCAGGTGAGTGAGGTCAAGATAAACGTAATCTTTGTTTGGACCAGCCCCTCGTCCTTCACGAACTTCTTGAACCATGGCACGTGCGACCATGTCACGTGGCGCTAAATCTTTAATGGTTGGGGCATAGCGCTCCATAAAGCGCTCGCCACTTTCATTGCGCAAGATGCCACCCTCACCGCGTGCACCTTCCGTGAGCAGCACACCAAGCCCTGCAAGTCCAGTCGGATGGAATTGGTAGAACTCCATATCCTCAAGTGGTATACCTCGGCGATACACAACACCCATGCCATCGCCTGTGAGAGTATGAGCATTTGAGGTTGTCTTAAACACTTTGCCAAAACCACCAGTTGCGAAAATAATCGCTTTTGCATGAAAGACGTGAACTTTGCCGCTTGCAAGTTCAACAGCCACAACACCAGCCGCTTTTTCGTTATTTAGATCCATGATGAGATCAAGAACGTAATATTCATTGAAAAATTCGACATCTTGTTTGATGCAATTTTGATAGAGAGTCTGCAGAATCATGTGGCCGGTGCGATCAGCGGCATAACAAGACCTTCGAACAGCTGCTTCGCCGTGATTTCGGGTGTGACCACCAAACCTGCGCTGATCGATTTTGCCATCAGGAGTTCGGTTGAAGGGTAAACCCATTTTTTCAAGATCCAGCACTGCATCAATAGCTTCTTTACACATCACCTCAGCCGCATCTTGATCAACGAGGTAATCACCACCTTTGATCGTGTCGAAGGTGTGCCATTCCCAGTTATCATCTTCAACGTTTGCAAGCGCTGCGCACATACCGCCTTGAGCGGCTCCGGTGTGACTACGAGTTGGGTAGAGCTTGGTGAGCACTGCGGTTCTTGCGCGGGTGCTTGATTCAAGTGCTGCTCGCATACCTGCACCACCAGCACCCACGATGATGACATCGTATTTATGGATTTCTACCATGCTAACCCTCAGAGCCAATGTTTGGATCGAATGTGAAAATCACATAGGTGCCAAGAATGATGATGAAAACAGAGCCAACATACAACAGTGTCTGCATAGTAAATCGTGTCTTTGGTCTCTCTGCATAATCATTGATGACAGTTCTTAGTCCATTGGTGCCATGCAACATTGCTAGCCACAATTGCAATAAATCCCAGATTTGCCAGAAAGGACTTGCCCATCTACCAGCAACGAAAGCGAAGTTAATTCGCTGCACCCCACCATCCAAGATGTTCATAATGAAAAGGTGTCCAAGAACAAGACCAATGAGCAAGATTCCCGAGACTCGCATGAAAATCCAGGAAACTAATTCGAAATTCGTTTTGCTTTTTCCTCGACTACGAGGTGCTTCAATGAGAGGAGTTGTCATAATGAAACTCCGAACATCACTTCAATTGTGTGCTTCATCATGTAGTACGTTCCTGGAATCATAATGATGAGCCAGAGTGCCACAATTCCCCATAGCATTACTCGTTGATAGCGAGGACCATTCGACCAAAAATCAATCAACACAATTCGTACACCATTAAGTGCATGGAAGAGAACAGCGCCAACGAGTCCAACTTCCATCACATTCACGATTGGCGTCTTGTAGGTTGCAATCACAGCGTCATACAGTGCTGGATCGACTCGTACTAGTGCTGTGTCAAGAACGTGAACAAATAAAAAGAGGAAAACCGCAACGCCAGTGATTCGATGCAAGACCCAAGACCACATACCTTCCCGGCCTCGATACAAGGTTCCTGTCGACATGAATTCTCCTCAATGAATGGGGCAAAGCGTAATAGTCAGATGTGGGCTTGGCAGTCCCTAGAAGCGTGAACTGTGCCACCTTCTTCTAGGCTCGTCTCGTGTTAGAAATAACGGACTCCATTTGGCAGGATCTCCTGGCTGAGGCTCGTCGAGTGATGAAACTGGCCTACGTCCCTTACTCCAAATACCCAGTTGGGGCTGCGGCATTGACTGAATCTGGCGCGATTGTGAGCGGTTGTAACGTTGAAAACGCCTCATATGGCCTGACCCTTTGCGCTGAATGCGGGCTGGTGTCAGCACTGGCTATGCAGGGTGGAGGACGAATCGTTGCATTTGCCTGTGTGGATGGGGAAGGAAACTCCCTCACCCCGTGTGGTCGTTGCCGACAGTTGCTTTATGAACACGGCGGACCTGATTTGTTGATTTGGGACAATGGAAACGTACTTACGATGTCTGAGATTCTTCCCGGTGCCTTCGGGCCAGATTTTCTGAAGTAGGTGAGATGGCACCTCTTGGCATCATCGCTGGCACTGGTTTTTACTCCCTTGCCACACTTGAACAATCACAAGACGAAAGCGTCGAAACAACCTTTGGTGCCGCTCGCTTCACTCGTGGGTTTTGGCATGGAGTTGAAGTTATCTTTCTGACTCGACATGGAAGTGGTCATTCAACTCCACCGCATTTGATTAACTACCGAGCAAATATCAAAGCGCTAAAAGATTATGGTGTTGAAGATGTGATTGCTATCAATGTCACAGGTGGTGTGGACAAGGCTCTTACTCCTGGATCACTTCTTTGCCTCAGTGATTTTCTTGACTTCACCAAAGTGAGACCAGTGACCTTCTTCGATGGCACAACTGAAGAGGGTGTGGTTCACACCGATGTGATGGATGCATACCACCCTGAACTTCGAAAGAAAATCTTGGATGCCGCGAAACGAGCAGATGTCACAATCAAAGATGGTGGCGTGTATGCGTGCTTTGAAGGTCCGCGATTTGAAACACCTGCAGAAATTCGAAT
>JBDLTY010000169.1:0-6064 GCA_039805585.1 Actinomycetota bacterium
CTGCTGTTAAGACAAGCACACCTGCTTGGTGACATCGCTTGCTGACTCGGGATGTGAAATCTGGATTTGGATCTTTGCTCGAGGGAAGCACAAATTCCATGGCTTGCATTGCTCCACGCCCTCGCACATCGCCAACAGTTGGAAACTTCTGTTGAAACTCCTTCAATCGTCGACTAAGAATTTCACCAATTTCAAGTGCTCTCGCATCGAGATTGAGGTCCTTCATTGTTTGGATTGATCCAAGTGCGGCTGCGCAGGCGATTGGATTACCTCCATAGGTTCCACCAAGTCCACTTGGGTGAATGGCATCCATAATTTCGGCGCGTCCAGTCACTGCCGCTAGCGGTAATCCACCAGCGATCCCTTTCGCTGTCGTAATGAGGTCGGGCGTGAGTTGTTCATCCTCTGAGGCGAACCATGCACCTGTTCGACAAAATCCTGTTTGGACTTCGTCGGTAACAAAGAGAATTCCATTAGCGTTTGCATACGCTTGAATTGCTGGCAGGAACCCTTTAGCTGGAACAATGAATCCGCCCTCACCTTGAATAGGTTCAATCACAATTGCAGCAACGTTTGTTCCGCCAATTTCTTTTTCAATTCTCGTAATCACATCTTTGGCAACATCCGCGCCAGTTCTTTCATCTCGAAAGGGATAGGAAACTGGAACTCGGTACACCTCGTTAGCAAATGGTCCAAATGAGTGTTTGTACGGCATGTTCTTTGCCGTCATAGCCATAGTCATGTTGGTACGACCGTGATACCCATGTTCAAAGACAACTATCGCTTGTCGTTTCGTGTAACTGCGCGCAATCTTTACTGCATTCTCAACTGCCTCTGCGCCGCTATTGAAGAGTGCAGATTTCTTCGCATGACTTCCAGGGGTTAATTCGTTCAGCGCTTCACAGACTGCAACGTATCCCTCGTAGGGGGCAACCATGAAACACGTGTGAGTGAACTGCGCGACTTGCTGTTGCACGTTCTCAACAACTTTCGTTGCGCTGTTACCAACGTTCACAACTGCGATACCAGCACCGAGATCAATCAGTGAGTTGCCATCGATATCGAGGAGAATTCCATCGCCTGCTGCTTGTATATAAAGCGGAAGTGTCGAACTGACACCCGCAGAGACTGCTGATTGCCTTCGAGCATGGAGTGCTATGGACTTAGGACCAGGAATCGCTGTGACTATCTCACGCTTCTGGTTCAGGGATGGGCCGCCAATTTGTGAATTCATACGCAAAGGTTATGCGTATGTGGGGGACTTGGTCTAATCTAAAACCATGTTGGAGTTTCTTGGTATCCTGATTTTCCTCTTTGTGATTGGGCTATCCATCGCCTTACATGAGGTTGGCCACCTTGTTCCAGCTAAGAAATTCGGAGTCAAAGTCACTGAATATGCCGTTGGATTCGGCCCACAACTATTCAAACGTCAGATTGGGGAGACGAAGTATGGAATCCGCGCGGTACCCCTTGGCGGCTATATTCGAATGGTTGGCATGTATGCACCAGATCGCAAGGACAAGAAACGAGTAGGTGGCCCATTTGCACACTTGATTGACCAGGCTCGCGAAGAGAGTGCAGCAGAGATAGATCCGGGCCAAGATCACCGAGCGTTTTATAGTCTTCCAGTTTGGAAGAAACTCGTGGTCATGACAGGTGGCCCAGTCATGAACCTGTTACTTGCCATTGTGTTCTTCACGATTGTTTTCTCAGGTATTGGCGTTGCAACAGCATCCACCAAGATAGGTGAAGTGATTCCTTGTGTGCCTACGCAGCAAAATCTTTCAGGTAACCAGACAAACGGAGTTTGTCTTGATTCAAAACAGACGCCTGCGCTGCTTGCTGGTATTCAGGCGGGTGATCGATTAGTCAGTGTTGGAAATACTGAAATAGCATCCTGGGAAGATGTCTCTGCAGCACTTTCTACAGCTCAAGATGACATCAGAGTTGTCACAGAGAATCCTCAAGGTCAGCAACGCAGCTTCCTACTCACGCTTGCAACACTCAATATTGAATTCATCGACGAAAACGGAAATCCAACTGGTGAAACAATCAATCGAAAATTCATTGGCGTGTCTCCCAAATTTGAATTCGTGCCGATGCCCGTTACTGCAGTGCCAGGAGAAATGTGGCGAATGACAACAGCCTCAATCTCAGCACTTGCGAGTTTTCCGCAAAAGATTTCCGAGCTCGTACTCATCATGATTAATGGTGATGAACGCGACCCCAATGGACCTGTGAGTGTGGTCGGTGTCAGCAGGATTTCGGGAGAAATCGTTGCAAGTGATTTAGGGGGTATCGAAAAAGTTCAGAACCTGCTGGGACTTGCGGCTAGTTTGAATTTGTTCCTCTTCATTTTCAACCTCGTACCTTTATTACCGCTTGATGGTGGCCATGCAGCAGGAGCGATATTTGAGGGATTACGAAAGCGAGTGGCCAAGATACGGAACCTGCCAGATCCGGGACCAATCGATACGGCACGAGCGTTACCACTGACCTATGTGGTCGCAGCACTGCTCTTATCTGCTGGACTAATCGTGATTGTGGCTGACATCCTGAACCCCATCTCGCTGTTTGGCTAGTTTCATTAGAGAATGTGCCCATGACAATTAACTTGGGAATGCCAGAAATGCCACCTCCGGTGCTTGCGCCGCGTAGGAAAAGTCGAAAAATCGTTTTGAAGCATCACATCAAATCTGTCGAAGTCGGTGGTGATGCTCCAGTGAGTGTTCAATCAATGACCACCACTGTCACTGCCGACATTAACTCCACCTTGCAACAAATTGCAGAACTCACAGCCTCTGGTTGTCAGGTGGTGCGAGTCGCGGTACCAAGTCAGGACGATGCAAATGCATTAGTTGCAATTGCAAAGAAGTCAGGTATTCCGGTGATTGCTGATATTCATTTTCAACCCAAGTACGTTTTTGCAGCAATTGAAGCGGGTTGCGCTGGCGTTCGAGTTAACCCAGGAAACATCAAACAGTTTGATGACAAGGTGAAGGAAATTGCGAAAGCCGCCAAAGATCACCAGACACCGATTCGTATCGGGGTAAATGCAGGTTCATTAGATCCTAGACTTTTGAAGAAGTACGGTAAAGCTACACCTGAAGCGCTGGTTGAATCCGCATTATGGGAAGCAAGCCTGTTTGAAGAGCACGATTTTCGTGATATCAAAATTTCAGTGAAGCATCATGATCCAGTCATTATGGTCAGGGCCTATCAGATGCTCGCGGAGCAATGTGACTATCCACTGCATCTTGGTGTTACTGAAGCTGGACCACTGTTTCAAGGAACAATCAAATCGGCAGTTGCTTTTGGTGCACTACTATCTCAAGGTATTGGCGACACAATTCGAGTCTCGCTCTCCGCCCCGCCAGTTGAGGAAGTCAAGGTTGGACTTCAAATTCTTGAATCGCTCAACCTTCGCCGTCGTGGACTTGAAATCGTCTCATGTCCTTCATGTGGACGAGCCCAAGTTGATGTCTACAAACTTGCCAATGACGTCACCGCAGGTCTTGAGGGTATGACAGTTCCACTTCGAGTGGCCGTCATGGGTTGTGTTGTGAATGGCCCCGGCGAGGCGCGCGAAGCGGACCTCGGTGTTGCTAGTGGAAACGGTAAAGGTCAAATCTTTGTTCGAGGCGAAGTGATTAAGACTGTGCCGGAATCTGAAATTGTTGCCACGCTGATTGAGGAAGCGAATAAATTAGCTGCGACGATGGATGGAGAAACTGGCAAGCCTGTCGTTGTCACGCCCTAATGCCTGGCGTGGTCCGACTCACGAATAATGAACGTGAGCTGATAGCAGATTTCTTAAGTGACAAACTCGATGAATATGTATTTGTGGCGCAACGGTTATTGAGTTCTCCTGTTGATAATAGCTCGATTCTTGCCACGCTTCAAAATGCTGAGATTCAGTCGCTACTACTGCTCTCTGGCAATGCAGTTCCAATCAATCTCAGTAGTGAAGTAGCAAAACAGCATGCGGCCTCGCCGTTTGTGAAGTACTCTCAAATTGCATCAATTGTGGGGAAAACCTCAGATGTCACTAACTTCTGGAGTGCCCTGAACAAGGATTCACATCGCACTGTACGCCTCGTTCGAGAGCGACAACCTTACTTGCGAATCAATCACGAAATTGAAGGCTATGAAGATGTAGATGTTCGTTACATAGCGCTTGAACATTACGAGCAGTACTTCAAAGCCTCGTATGACATGTTCATTGGGGAGGTTGGGCGAGCGCCGAACAATATTGATCATTATCAGGAACGCTTGCGGTATCAAATTCACAATAAGCGAGCCTTTGGTGTCTTCGACAAAAACGATGTGTTGCGATTTAAAGTCGATGTGCCTATTTGGTATCAGCAGAGTTGCCAAGTTCAAGGCGTATGGATGCATCCAGAGTGGCGAGGAAAAGGGCTTGCGCGCCAATATTTTGGCGCAACCTTGCAGGCCATCCAACGAGATATTGCAATGAGCGTGACACTGTACGTCAATGATTTCAATCTGCCTGCTCTTAATCTTTACCGTGGAATTGGCTTTACTGAAATTACACAGTATTCAACGATTTTCCTCGACATCTGAATTACCAGCGCATCCAGCGACTAGATTTGGCTAGTGGAGGGCACCGTGCTTCGAATGTCAACGCTATTTCTGCGAACGCTGAGAGATGATCCAGCCGATGCTGAACTCATTAGCCATAAACTCTTAGTTCGCGCTGGATACGTACGAAGAATCGCCCCTGGAATATTTTCATGGCTACCTCTTGGCTATCTTGTGTATCGGAAGATTGAAAACCTCGTCCGTCAAGAAATGAATGCTGCAGGTTTCCAAGAAGTTCATTTCCCTGCACTCTTACCTCGCGAGCCATTTGATGTTACGAACAGATGGAATGAGTACGGGGACACTCTCTTTCGACTTCAAGATCGAAAGAAAAACGATTACTTGCTAGGCCCAACCCATGAAGAAATGTTTACGCTCATGGTTAAAGGAGAGTTTTCATCGTATAAAGACTTACCGCTCTCGATCTATCAAATTCAAACCAAGTATCGTGATGAAGCTCGACCTCGTGCCGGAATTTTGCGCGGTAGAGAATTCGTCATGAAAGATTCCTATTCATTTGATATTGATGACGCTGGGCTTGAAATTTCATATCTGAAACATCGTGACGCTTACCGGTCAACATTCGATAGATTAAAACTTGACTATGTGATTGTGTCAGCCATGTCGGGGGCAATGGGTGGTTCAAAGTCTGAAGAATTCTTGGCGTATTGCCCTGATGGTGAAGACACGTTCGTTCAGTGTGCCGGTTGTGGGTTTGCCGCGAATGTCGAGGCAGTTACAACCCAAGTCCCAGAGCGTCTTCCAATCAATCAGGACGTTGCGATGCAGGTGGCAAGCACACCAAACACTCCGACAATTGAAACCCTCGTAGATCTATTCAATGAACGAGATGATTTGAAAAGACCTGATCGAGCCTGGATGGCTTCGGACACTTTGAAAAACGTTGTCTTCAAAACCACATCACCAGCAGGTGAAGTTGCACTGCTCGCTGTCGGTGTTCCCGGTGATCGAGAGGTAGATGTCAAAAGACTTGAGGCCGCGATTCACCCACTTGAAGCGGAAGCGTTAACTGATGAGGAATTTCAAAAGCACCCTGAACTCGTGAAAGGGTATATCGGCCCAAGCATTCTTGGAGAAAAGAGTGCAAGTGGCATTCGATACCTTGTTGATCCACGAGTTGTTGAAGGAACCCTATGGATTTCAGGAGCCAATGAGACTGGCAAACATGCGTTTAACCTCATGATGGGACGCGACTTTTTTGCTGATGGCACTGTGGAAGCTGCAGATGTTCGAGATGGGGATGCATGTCCTCGTTGCAGCGGTGGAATTCTCCGAGCGCAACGCGGAATTGAAATCGGTCATATTTTCCAATTGGGAAGAAAATACGCAGAGGCGCTGGACCTTGGCGTGCTTGACGATGAGGGTAAAAGAGTTGTGCCAACTATGGGGTCATACGGGATTGGTGTCTCGCGTTTAGTTGCAGTTGTCGCTGAACAAAGCC